>JAJXYX010000036.1 GCA_021780355.1 bacterium
AAGATAGAGAAGCGGGAGAGACATTTCTCAAAAAATGGTGTTTTGATGCATTGATGACTGGAATAAAGCCACTGGCCAAAGTAGCCAAGTCATTGTGGCGTAAGGCAGAGGGCATCAACAATAAAATTAAAACTCTGAAAAGGCAGGCATATGGCTACAGGGACATGGAGTACTTCAAGCTCCGACTTTGCCACCTTCATGAGCAGAGGTACCAATTAGCCGGATGAACCTTTTTTTTCGGTAAAGTATGTCTAGCGCTCTGTTTAACAAAATTTTTTACGTTTAAATAAAAAGCAGGATGGGCAAAATCGCAAGCGGCAGGATAAGTAGGATATTTATCTTGCTTATTCTGCTCCTTGCAATTTTTCCCGTCCTGCTTTTTATTTAAACGTAAAAAATTTTGTTAAACAGAAACTCTACAGGCATTTTGCCTCTGTTTTGAGCTGCCTCCAAAGTTTTTTCATAAACGTCTTTTGCTCTGCATTGAGGTTATGTAGAGCGATGAAACAATCGCTATTTTTATAAAAGGCTGATTTTGTCCAGTTCGCAGATCCTGTGAGGAGTGTTCTTTCGTCGATCCAGACAAACTTATGATGCATGAGCTGGATGCCTTGGCTGATGAAAATAGGCACGCCTACTTGGTGCATTTGCTGGATTCCTTTGGCGCTAGCTCCAAGGCCACTATGCATATCGATGATGACGCTGACTTCAACGCCTCGTTGGTGAGCTGCGATCACTTCTTCAATTAAAGCAGGATGGGTATAGGTAAATAGCGCGATCCGGATGGACCTTTGAGCTGAGCGGATTTTTTTTCGAAGATCGGAAAGGGCGTGTCCTCTTGGATCTGGCAAAAGCCAAATTTCGAGCTCCTGGCCTCCTACAGTGCTTTTCACATAGCCTGAGTGATGAGGCGTTCTTTCTTCTAAAAAATCGGCAGCCTTTCTATTCACAAGGCCGATCATGAGATTATCATGCATCCTTAAAGAAGCTGTCGTCATGTTCGCAGAGCCGATAAAAATCATTTCATGATCGATCACCAAGATCTTTTGGTGCATTAATCCTCTATTGGTAATCGGATGGATGTTGGCATGTTCGATCAGCAAATCGATCCGGGGCGAGCCCTTGGGATCGTAATAAACATGGACATCCAGTCCTTGTTTAGCCTTTTGAGCGATCGCTGATAAAATAGGGCCGTCGCTGAGTCCAAACATGACCAAATGAATGGATTCTTTCGCCTGATGGATCGCCTCGAGCAAAGTGAGGCGCAAATCCCTTTGGCACTGGTTCGAGTAGAGCCGCGGGGCATCATTATATTTGGGTAGATGAGGAGAAAGGGAGTCGAAAATGACATATAAAAAAAATATTCCAATGACAAGAACGGATAGAAAAAGGGAGTGTCTCTGGAAGATATTTTCTGAAGGGGGAGGGGGAGGAGCTTTTTTTTTGAGTAAAAGGTCCTTTGGATTCAAAATAGGCTCCCTATTCGACGCTTGAAAGCAGGCTCTCATCATAAAGAGCAGGCTTTGAAAAGTCGAATGAGAGCCTGAACCTAAATCTTGTTAGCTAAAAGGCTCTAATTTAAGCCTTTTTGCCTTCACTTCTCATTTTGCGGAGAACGGCTCCAATCCCATTTTTGTCGATGGTGCGGATCGCAGACGTTGATAAGCGCATGGTGACGTAGCAATTTTCTTCAGGATCCCAAAAACGTTTCTTTTTCAGGTTGGGGAGAAAACGGCGATTGGTGATACCTGTCACTTTAAGGCCGATCCCTTTTTTCTTTTTTGCGATACCTCGCAAGGTGTAGCTGCGGCCGGCTACAGGTTTTTTACCGGTGACTGAACAAACTTTTGACATACAAATTCCTTCTCAAAAAGTACCTGGCATCATATCAGTTAAACCATATTGATACAAGCAGGAAATTCGGTATCGCTTGCAATCCAAGCATGAAGTCGATATAAGAAAATTTTTGAGGTGATTGATGAAAATAAGTCCACAGTCTGCTTTTCAAGCCAATAACTCCCATAGCGAGGAAAAATCGGTGTCACGTAAAACATTTGTGATTGATACGAACGTGCTTGTTCACGATCCAGCTTCCATTAAAAAATTTAAGGATAACGACGTCGTTATTCCCTTGATTGTTTTAGAGGAGCTCGATGGGCTGAAGCGCCATGCTGACGAGGTAGGGAAAAACGCCCGCGAGGCGATTCGCTACATCGATTCTTTGAAAATGCAAAAAAAAGGGGATTTGCACGCTGGAGTCACGATCCCTGAAGGACCTAAGATCCGCATCCATCTGGAAAAACCTGACAGGATCGACGGGTTTCCCCTCCCTCTCGACCGCAACAGCAATAAACTGCTCCTCATGTGTTACGCGCTGAAAAAAGCGGGCGAATCGGTCGTCATTGTCTCTAAAGATTTTGTCACGCGCGTCAAAGCCGAAGCCATGGATCTCGAGTCGGAAGATTATGAGAATACAAAAGTTTCCTATACAGCCATGTACAAGGGCCTTAGAAAGCTTGAAGTGGCCAAGCGCGACATAGACCTCTTTTATAAAGACGGCACGCTCCCCCTAATTGACGAAGGCTTTCGCCCCAATGAATACGCGGTCTTAACTTCTCCCGAAAATTCATCGGCCGTCTGCAAATATAACGATCGCACCAAGCGTCTAGAACCCCTCCTTCAAATGAACCGCGACGTCTGGGGGCTTCAGCCTTTAAACGTCGAGCAGCGCTGCGCTCTCGATCTTTTAATGCGAGACGATATTCCTCTAGTCACTCTCGTCGGCCCTGCGGGCACAGGAAAAACCCTCCTCGCGCTCGCCTGCGGCATGAGGAAAGTTTTCGACGAGGCCGTCTACTCACGCATCCTCGTCTCCCGTCCCATCGTCCCCCTCGGTAAGGACATTGGCTATCTTCCCGGCACAAAGGAGGAAAAGCTCTATCATTGGATGCAGCCTATTTATGATAACCTCGATTTCCTCTGCTCTGCCACGAACGGCCAGGGCAACGGCGCCGCTGCCATGGAATTCATCATGGAAAGCAAAAAAATCGAGATGGAAGCTGTCACCTACATCCGCGGCCGTTCTCTACCCAAAATGTACATCATTATCGACGAGGCCCAAAACCTCACCCCCCACGAGATCAAAACCGTCGTCTCCCGCGCCGGCAAAGGCACTAAAGTCATCCTCACGGGCGACCCCACTCAAATCGACAACCCCTACCTAGACGCCGATTCCAATGGCCTCTCCTACACCGTAGGACGCCTCAAAAATCAACGCATCTACGGTCACATGTTCCTCGAACGAACCGAGCGCTCCGAGCTCGCTTCGATCGCAGCCGAAATTTTATAGTATGTCAGGTTTAGGGCTTCGCCCCAAGCCCCACCAAAGGACTGCGTCCTTTGGAATCCTATTTGTTTTTTTATAGAAAAAGAAAAAAGGATTCTAAAGGACGTGTCCTTTAGCGGGGTGCGGGGCGGAGCCCTGCGGACTAATGCTTAGGAGAGCGGACGCGGTAGATGGAATCGACTTGATCGACGCTGGAGATGCAGCAATTGAGATCTTTGAGTTTGCCGGATTGTAGGTCGTAGACCCAGCCGTGGATGCAGAGGAATTGTCCGCGCTGCCAGGCTTCTTGGACGATGGTGGTGTGGCAGACGTTGAGGACTTGTTGGATGACATTGAGTTCGACGAGGCGGCTGCAGCGGGCTTTTTCGCTTTCGATCGCGTCGAGTTCGTCTTTGAAGCGGGCGTAGACGTCGCGGATGTGGCGAAGCCAGTTGTCGACGAGGCCGAGGTGGTGGTTTTTCATGGCGGATTGGACGCCTCCGCAGCCGTAGTGGCCGCAGACGATGATGTGGCGGACGTTGAGGACGTTGACGGCGAACTCGAGGACGGAAAGGCAGTTGAAATCTGTGTGGGGGCAGATGTTGGCGACATTGCGATGGACTAAGAGCTCGCCGGGTTCTAGGCCGACGATCTCATTTGCGGGAACTCTGCTGTCCGAGCAGCCAATCCAAAGGTAGTCGGGATTCTGATCTCGGGCCAATTTTCGAAAGTAAGCAGGATCGAGAGAGATTTTGCTCTCTACCCAGCTTTCATTGTTCTGAAAAAGAATTTTTAATTTTTCCATCCATTCCCTCCTAAAAAAATAGGATTCCAAAGGACAAAGTCCTTTGGCTGGGCTTGGGACGGAGTCCCAACTATCCCCATAGACCTAAGATTGTCCGTCAACGTCTGGTTTTTGCGCAACCATGTAGTAGCTTGTTGTGACGAGCCGCTTGCGGTCGGCATCGACAAAAGCTTGGCCATCTTGCGTGAGACGGTCGAATAGGGCCTTAAAGTGTTTGGGGAGAAGACGCCATTTGACGAGCAGTTGGATAGCTCGGGTGGCTCTCGTGAAGAATTTGTCGGCATTTTCGATGAGCGGCGCTTGGAGCCCATCGAGGCTGGCATTTTCGCTGATGACGACCTCGAAGCCGGCTTGCTTGAAGGCATTTTCATACTCTTCGATGGAGGGAGTCCCGATGGCTCCGATGAGAGGTTTGATCCTTCTCATGAGCTCGGCGTGCTCTGGATTGTCGGCAGAGTAGTCGGGTAGGCGCACCCAGTCAAGACAGGCGATTTTGCCGCCGGGTTTAAGGACTCGATAGATGTCTTTCGCTAGAGCGGGAAGATCTTTGCTGTAGGTGAAGACTTGCACTTGGTAGACAGCGTCGAGAGAAGAGTCGGCGAAAGGGAGAGGGATGCTGTTTAAATCGCCTTGCTTGAATTGACACTGTTTTGAAAGATTGTTGCCGGCGGCAAAACGTCTGGCCGATTCGAGCTGATTAGGATCGATGTTGATTCCCGTGACGTGGGCGCCAGTAAATGAAGCTACGTGGCTTGCAATTCGTCCTCGTCCACAGCCAATGTCTAAAACTTGATGATCTGGCTTGATGCCGAGATCTTGGCACATTCTTCTTTCATAGAGAGTTTGATTGGCGAGGATGCTCGCTGAGAGATCGATTGCAGGAGGGATGTACATTTTTTCCACTTGGCCGATGGAACAGAGATGATTGAGCACGCTGTAGTAATCGACTAATTTTTTTTGCACTTTTTGATAATAGTCCTTACCCATTTTTTCAATCAGCTGCTCTTCATTAGCCCAGTCGTGATCGTAAATATCGTAAGAGTTCAAAAAGGCGTCTATTTTTTCCTGAGGCAGGCAGTAGAGCGTTTTCATAGATTTAAGGATTGTGCCTAGTCGATAAAACCAAAATTGCATTTTTGCTGTTTGAAACATATTCCCCCTGTTGGATCATCGTAATGTAAACCCATCTCAAAAAATAGGCCTTTTGTTGTTGTACTTATTTTTTGAATTTTTAACAACTCACATTTCATGTATAAGTAGAAATGACGGCTTTGAGGAAAGCGATGGCTAAAAAATACGATGAAAGCACTGTTTTATCTTTAGATGCGCTGGCGCATATCCGCCTTCGCTCCGGGATGTATATTGGCAGATTGGGCGATGGATCGCATCCAGACGATGGCATGTACGTCATGATTAAAGAAGCCATCGATAATGCGATCGATGAATTCATCATGGGTTTTGGCAAGCAGATTGACATTGAACTGAACGAAAAAACCTCCATGGCGTCGATTAGGGATTTTGGCCGGGGAATTCCTCTTGGTAAAGTGATTGAGTGTGTAAGCCAGATCAATACTGGGGCTAAATATAATGACGATGTCTTTCAGTTTTCGGTTGGACTCAATGGCGTGGGGATGAAGGCTGTAAACGCCCTTTCTTCTTATTTTATGGTCAAGAGCGTCAGAGATGGGGAGTTTGTCGAAGTGCATTTTGCCGAAGGGGTGCTGCAAGATAAGAAAAAGGGGAAAACGAAAGAAAAAGATGGAACCCGCGTCGAATTCATTCCCGATGCAAAGATCTTTAAAAAATATGCGTTTCAAAAAGAACTCGTTTTAAAAAGACTTTGGCATTACGCCTATTTAAATGTGGGACTGACCCTGATTTTCAATGGGGAAAAGATCCATTCAGAGCACGGCCTTCTCGATCTTTTGAATGAAGAGGTGAAAGAAGATCGGTTATATGAGCCTCTGCACTACCGAAGCAAGCATTTAGAATTTGCGTTTCTCCACTCTTCCGGCTATGGCGAAACCTATTTTTCCTTTGTCAATGGACAGTATACGCAAGACGGAGGGACTCACCTTTCCGCTTTTCGGGAGGGGATTTTAAAAGGAGTCAATGAATACGCGAAGAAAAATTTCCAGGGGATCGATTTACGAGAGGGGATTGTAGGGACGATTTTGGTGAAGGTCAAAGATCCTGTTTTTGAATCGCAGACCAAAAATAAACTTTCGAATAATGAAATCCGCGCGCCGATTGTTCAAGAAGTGAAAGAAGCTGTGCAAAATCTTCTCTATCAGCACGAAGACGTGGGAAAGAAAATCGTCGAGAGGATTTTATTTAATGAAAAACTGAGAAAAGAGCTGGCGGCAGTCAAAAAAGAGGCGAAGGAGAAACAAAAAAAGATCTCTTTCAAAATCCCTAAACTGCGCGATTGCAAATTCCACTTCGGCGATGGGAGTAAAGAGGGGGAGCGTTCGATGATCTTTTTGACAGAAGGGGATTCGGCTTCCGCTTCGATCGTCATGACCCGAGATCCTTTGACGCAAGCCGTTTTTTCCCTGCGTGGAAAACCTTTGAACGTCCATGGAATGCGAATCGAGCTCTTATATAAAAATGAAGAGATGTACAATCTCATGTCGGCGTTAAATATCGAAGAGGACCTCTCGCAGCTTCGCTATCAGAAAATCATCTTGGCCACCGATGCAGATGTCGACGGCATGCATATCCGCAATTTGCTCATTACGTTTTTTCTCACTTATTTTGAGGGGCTTGTCGTCCAAGGGCATCTTCATATCCTGGAAACGCCTTTATTTAAAGTCAGAAACAAAGAGAAAACGATTTATTGCTATTCTGAAGAAGAGAAGGCAAAAGCGGAAAAACAGCTGCAAAAAGGGGTGGAAATTACCCGTTTTAAAGGACTTGGTGAAATTTCTCCTAATGAATTTAAGCAATTTATTGCGCAAGATATTCGCTTAAAACCTGTGATCATTCAAAATTTGAGCGATGTGAAGCCGACTTTAGAATTTTACATGGGAAAAAACACCCCGACTCGAAAAACATTTATCATGCAACATATTGTGAGCGACAATGGATGATTTAAAACAGCAGATGAAAGATCATTTTATCCAATATGCCTCGTATGTCATTTTGGATCGGGCTCTTCCCAATATTGTTGACGGTCTTAAACCCGTGCAAAGGCGGATTTTGGAGATTTTATGGAGGCAAAATGACGATAAGCTTCATAAAGTTGCTAACGTTGTAGGGCAGACCATGCAGCTTCATCCTCACGGAGACATGCCCATTTATGAGGCTCTTGTCAATTTGGCTAATAAAGGCTATCTGCTCGACCGGCAGGGGAATTTTGGCAATCTATGTACGGGAGATCCTTCAGCGGCTGCAAGATACATTGAAACGCGCCTTTCTCTATTGGCCAAAGAAACTTTATTTAATCCAGAAATCACAGAAAAAATCCCTTCTTATGACGGAAGAAATTTAGAACCGGTCACCCTCCCCGCCAAAATCCCTCTTCTTCTCATGCAAGGAGCTGAAGGGATTGCGGTTGGGATGTCGACGCATATTTTGCCTCATAATTTTATTGAGCTTTTGGAAGCGGAGATCGCTTATTTAGAAAATAAGCCTTTTAAGATTTTCCCTGACTTCCCAACGGGCGGCATCATGGACAAAAGCCTCTATGACAAGGGCCGCGGCAAAGTCAAATTGCGTACGAAAATCGAGATAAAAGATCCTAAAACCCTAGTTATCAGAGAAATATGTTACGGCACGACGACAGAGAGTCTAATTCGCTCGATTGATGAAGCGGCGAAAAAAGGGAAGATTAAAATTGAGGGCATCTCAGACTATACAGCGACCGATGTAGAAATCGAGATCAAGCTGCCGCGCGGACAATATGCAGAAGATGTCCTAGACGCTCTCTACGCCTTTACCGAATGCGAGGTCTCTTTAAATTCGCAAATCGTCGTGATTAAAGATGGCTTTCCTTGGGAAGGGGATGTTCATGAGATTTTAACTTATAATGCGATCAAGCTTGTCGAATTTTTAACCCGCGAACTAGAGATTGAGCGGGATCGTTTGCTTGCCAAAATTTTCTATAAAACATTAGAGAGAATTTTTATTGAAAGCCGCCTCTATAAGCAAATCGAGACGATCAAAACGCTCGAAGCAATTTATGAGACCCTTCAAGACGCCTTTTTCCCTTTTAGAAAGCAGCTTTCCCGCGAGCCGACTCAAGATGATTTAGAAAAACTTCTGCAAATCCCCATCCGCCGCATTTCGCGTTTCGACATAGATAAAAACAAAGAGGAGATCGCCAATCTAGAAAAAGCCCACCGCGACGTAGAAAAGCATCTCAAAAATGTCAAAAAATACACGATCGACTATCTCAAAAAGCTTATCGCAAAATATGAAGCCGACTTTCCCCGCAAAACGCGCTTCAAATCGATCGAGGAGATCGATCGAAGGGCGATCGAAACCAAAGAGTTAAAAATCAGCTACGATCTAGAAACAGGTTTTGTCGGCACAAAAGTCTCCGGCGCGTCTCATCTCTCCTGCACAAATTTTGACAAGCTCTTCGTTCTCAGCAAAAACGGCACCTACAAAGTCATCAACATCCCTGAAAAGCAATACGTCGAACAGCTCGCCTGCGTCGGCGCGGTCGATAAAAAAACTCCTGTCACCGTCGTTTACCGAAAAAAAGACACAGGCCACATTTGGGCCAAGCGCTTTATCATCGATCAATTCATCCTAGATAAAGTCTACCATTACCTCGACGACGAGTCTCAGCTCGAGCATCTCTCCCTCTCTCCCCACGTCACCCTTGAAGTCCAAGCTCCTCCCCAAGGCCGCAAAAAAGCCGAAAAACTCTTCTTTTCCCTCGACGAAGTCCCCATCAAAGGATTCCAAACCCGAGGCGTTCGCTTAGTGAATCACAAAGTAAAAAAGCTTACATTTCGATAGATTCAAAGTCTGTTGCATACCGTCAAGAGAAGGGCTCCGCCCTCTATAGTTTATAGTTTTCTTCGACTTTTCAGTTTCTTTGGATTTAAGTCCCTATCGCCTTCCAACGCTTCGCGTTTCCAGTTGATCACTTGCGTTTGATGATCGATCGAGGCGATCGATCATCAAA
>JAJXYX010000104.1 GCA_021780355.1 bacterium
TTTGATGATCGATCGCCTCGATCGATCATCAAACGCAAGTCATCAACTGGAAACGCGAAGCGTTGGAAGGCGATAGGGACTTAAATCCAAAGAAACTGAAAAGTCGAAGAAAACTATAAACTATAGAAAGGGCTGTCGCCCTTTAAAATCCCTTTTGTCTTTCATACAAAATAAATGGGATTTTAAAGGGCGACAGCCCTTTAATGGGGTTTGGGGCGAAGCCCAAAAAATAAAAACCTAAAACGACTCAGGGGAAATAATTTTAGAGCGGCGAAGAGGGTAAAGCCTGAGGCCGCTATAAAAGCAAAAGAGGGAACCTATGACGAGGACGGCTACGGGGCCGAAGCTGACCGCGAGGAGGCCTCCTAGCGAAGGGCCGACGGCTCCTCGAATGCCGGCGAGAACGACATTTACACCGGTATATCTAGAACTATCTTCTTTACCTGCGAAAATGGGGCCTGACATGTTCCAGACTAGATGGCTGCCTCCTTGCCCGATGCCGTAGAGGAAATAGGCGCCATAGAGCCACCATCCGCTCCATAAGGAAAGGGCGAGAAAAAGAGGGAAAAGCGCAACGAGAAGAAAAACCCAGCTGGCGAGCCTTTCTATGGGAACTTTATTCATCCATTTGGACCAAAAAGGAGAAGAGAGAGCAAAGCCTAGCCCCTTTGCAATGGATAAAGCAACAGCCATTTCTAAATAGCCGATATGAAGATCGTCTACTGCGAAGATCGGCAAAGCAGGCTGAATGAGCATAATGCCAAAGCCGCAAAGCATAAACCCCCACTGGAATCTGGCAAAATCAGGGCGGCTATGCATGAGCCGCCAGCTATCGCGCCAAGGGCGGACGATTTTTTCTTTGAGAGAGACTTTTTCAACTATCGAGACGTCTTCGACAGGAATTTTAGATTGGACCCATAAAGCTAAAAGACCGATCAACGCCGCCGCGAAAAAACAAATTTTCCAAAGACCGCTTTCTAGATCCAATAAACCGCCAATGGCTAAAGATAGGCCGACGCCTTCAATATACCCCAAAGCCGAGCTAATGGAAAAAATCCGATCTCTTGTTTGGGGCATGTTCCTCTTCAAAATCTCAACCCAGGAAGGGATCGCGGCTCGATAAAAGAACATGTAGTTGACTGCTGCCGCCGCCAAAAACCAAGGCGTATCGATCCAAGGACAAAGCAAAAAAGGAGCTCTCATGAAAAATCCGGCCCAGATCACATTCTTTTTTAGACACCGAGGCTTCCAATAAAAGGATAAAATGGTGACGACCGGCTTGAGCATGGTCACTAAGGAAATTAAAAAAGCAGAGGCGCCGAGATCTTTATATAAGATAAAAGAAATAAAGCCATAAAGAGTAAATAAAGGCTCGCTGAGCAAATTGCTCCAAACAAGGGCTCTACCCGTAATTTTTTCACTCATGAGAAAGGCTCTATTTCTAACTCAAACAGTTTACCCCACTTTTTATTTTCCTGAAACACAAACTATCTAGCTCTTCTCTAGAGACTTACAACCTCATCAAAAAAATGCTACTACCAGAAAACACTTGCCAAGGAGCCTAAAAATCGAGTATACTCCCTCTCTTATCCTTTGGGGCAATAGCTCAGTGGTTAGAGCAGCGGACTCATAACCCGTCGGTCTCAGGTTCAAATCCTGGTTGCCCCACATTTCATCTAGCTGATTATCAGCAACATAGAAAATCAGTTGGCTCTCACTAAAATGTTTGTTAGACTCGGATGTCCACTGGCTGACCACTAAACGGCAAAAGTCTACATCGGAGGACAAACAATCGCATGGCTAACTCTTTGAAAAAACAGACACAAGGAGACGCCATGAACATTCCTCCAGGCATTGATCGCCTGCCACTTAAAGATGGAACCTATCACTACCGAGTCCGCATTCGAATCAGCGGTCATAAACCTATTTCTAAAAGTTTTAAAAATTTAACCCATGCCAAACAATGGAAGCGCATTACCGAAGGTCAAATTGAAAAGGGACTCTACGTTAGCGTTTCAAAAGCCGATCAGCACACTGTTTCTCAAGCGATCGTCCGTTATCGCAAAGAGATTCTCCCCTCCAAGACTAAAGATGGTCACAATGTAGCCAGACACCTAGATCGATGGGAAAAAGAACTCGGCCATCTCAAGTTAAGTCGATTGAATCCATCTACAATTGCTGAAGTACGCGACCGAATGCTTAGCGAAAATATATATCCTGAGAAACTCCGTTCTAACAGCACTGTATCTAGGTACTTAGCTAGCTTCTCTCACGTTTTGAGTACAGCTACCCGCGAATGGCAATGGCTTCATGAAAACCCCTGCTTGAAGGTGAGAAAGCCGAAAGCTCCTCCAGGCCGCATCCGCTATTTAAGTCGAGAGGAACTTGCTCGTCTAGCCGAAGCATGCAAAAAGAGCCAAAATCCCGATCTCTATCTCATATTTTTAATCGCTCTGACTACGGGTGCAAGAAAATCAGAAATACTTTGGCTTAAAGGATGCGATGTCGACTTAGAAAATCGACTCTTTCTTTTGTCTGATACGAAAAATAGCGAGTCCAGAACCTTACCTATCAGTGAGCAAGTATTTGAACTGATCAAAAATCGCCCTATGACACGAGATGGATTCTTGTTTCCCTCTCCAGAGAATTCGGATCAGCCAGTCTGTATAAGAACGGCGTGGGAATTTGCAGTTAAAAGAGCGAACTTGAAAGAGTTCCGTTTCCATGACATAAGACATACGACAGCAAGCTATCTGACAATGAATGGCTCTTCTACACGAGAAGTTGCCGAAATCTTGGGTCACAAAAGTTTACAAACAACAAAAAGATACTCTCACCTTGCGAATGCTCATAAACGAAAAGTCATCGATCGCCTAGAGGAATTGCTCTATGAAAGCTAAAAACAATTTATTGAAAAATGAATCTCCGCTTTCTATTGCTAGGAGGCTGTTCGGCCTAACAAACGAAGCCCTTCTCTACTGGCAGAGAGTCGATACGTTATCTCTTTTCGAGGTCATGTTATTATTCTACGGAGTGATTCCAGAGAGAGTTTTAAATTGCCCTTTAGGAAAAATCATTGATGAAACGCATCGAGAATTTTTGAGCTATCTTCGAATACACTTCCCTAAAACAGAGTATACCGACCCAATCCCCCACTTTGTTCGCTGGTTGGATGAAGAGGAATTACAAAATTTGTTGGAGCGAAGCTTTCCTCAACTAGACCCATTTGATGTTAGTTCGCGCGAACGAAATCTCTCGACTTCGAGTATAATTCAGTGGATGAAATCGAAAAATCTGTCATTCCCTATCAAAGAACCAGATAATCAAAAAGAGTCTCCCCCAGAGCAAGAAGAAGACATTAAGCGAACTATTCTTGACTATGATATGGCCAGACTTCGACCCGAACAGCAGGCAAAATTAATATGCCGTACCACTGCTGCGAGTCTTTGGAAAGCAAACAAAAAACTCTCTCTTCGAGATGTCCTGAAACATCCTCTTTTTAAAAAGACTATCTCTATAGCCCAAGAAATTATCAAGAAAACTGATCCAATCGACCCCAAAACAATCGAAGATTGGATTCGTGATCTGAATCCCAACTACAGCCCTAAAAAATAATTCCTCTCCTATTTTGATAGCCCGCTAAAAATAGTTACCCTTAGCTAACAACCCAACCTCAGCTATCACGGCAACCCAAACATTCCCCCGTCAGCATATTTTCTAATCAACAGATTCCCTCGTTAGTGTCTTTTCTCGAGAGAAAATTCCCTCGTAATCAAGCAGTGATACTTTCATTGACCGCCTCTTTTCCTTCCCATCATTAAATGACAATGTAAGGCCATTCATTACAAAACAAACCAATAGGAGGTTGGTGATGAAGAAAATGATTCCGCTGACAAAGTGGCCACAGTTTCATGCGTGGCCATCTGCTGCGGGCCTTAGATATTACGTTTTTAATGGCGAATTCAATGGCTTCGACAGAGTTTTTAAACGAGTAGGAAGAAGAATTTTGATCGACGAAGAGGCGTTCTTCGCATGGGTCGAGGAAAGAAACAAGAGCAACTAAAAAGAAAAAGAGCATCGGAGCGGGCAAGCTCGATGCTCTTTTATACAACAGGTTACACAATGAATATACCATCCAATGAAAAAAATGGGAATGATTCCCGAAAAAATGCTCTCTTAATCAGAGTAAAAGCGAAACTCCCTTCCGTCATTAAAGCAAAGCTCAAGCGATTGGGTACTGTATGGCTAGATGCTTATCAAGGATATGCAGTTCCTATTGCACAGAAAAGCTCAATGGAGACTCTGCTTGATCCCTGGAAATTACAGATTGAGATTTTAGAAATACCCATCGATGACCACCTCTTCACTGCCATCGGTAAAGCAAAGAATAATCGCGAACTGAAAATCTCAATACTCCAAGGCAAAATCTATCAAGAAAGCACACAGCTGATGTGCGATATCTATGCCTATGACAAATCCCTTTCCGAAAGCGATTTTGACACAAGGCCAATGAGTGAAAATAAAAGCCCCATTCAAGTTCAGACTGAGATGGTCTTTTACGAAAGAAGACAGTCTATTTTGTCTCAACGAAAGGAACTTGAATTGCTAGCTACTGAAAGCGTCTCTATCATCCATGGAGAAAATCCTTTTGAAGTCGATGAAAATGGACTTTGGCATGTAAATGAAGAAGGTAAAACTTGGATTTCGTCTCCTATTCAAATCACCGCCCGCATTCGTGATGAAGATGGGTTAAATCACGGAAAACTCATTGAGTTCGATGATGCTGACGGAGTTCACCACACTTGGCCGATGCCGATGGAAATGTTGGCCAAAGATTGCGCTGAATTTAGGAGTACTCTAATGAATGCGGGTCTTGAAATTTCCACATCTCCACGGGCAAGGCAATGGCTTGCTGATTACGTGCAGCGTTCCTCTCCTGCAAATACAGCTCGTTGCGTGTCTCGTACTGGATGGCATAAGCAGGGCTTTGTCCTACCTGACTTGAATATAGGTGATCTAGGACAAGAAAAAGTCGTGATCCAGGGTAAAACTTGCAACTTTGTCGCTTATGCTACCTCAGGCACTCTTCTTGATTGGCAAGAGCACGTTGCTGACTTTTGTGTAGGCAATTCGAGGTTGATTTTCTCTATAAGTGCCGCATTTGCAGGTCCGCTTCTACACCTCATGGATATGGAAGGAGGAGGATTTCACTTCTACTCTCACAGCAGTTCAGGCAAAACAACAGCCCTCCGCGTAAGCTCTTCTGTCTATGGATCGAAAGATTTTATGAGAAAATGGAAATCCACAACAAATGGCCTCGAAGGAATTGCATTCCAGCATAATGATACAATCCTCTGCTTGGATGAGATAGGAGAAATGAGTCCATTCGACGTTGGTGATGCGGCCTACATGCTAGCCAATGGTTCAGGCAAAAATAGAGCTAAGGCGGATGGAGGTTTGAGAGACCCATTGACTTGGAGAGTTCTGTTTCTATCAAGTGGAGAAATCGGCCTTTCCACACACATGGAGCAAGCGGGCAAAAAATCAAAAGCTGGGCAAGAAATCCGTCTGGCAGAAATTCCTGCTGATACTGGAAAGCATGGCCTATTTGAGGAGCTACATGGGTTTCCGAACGGTTCGGTTTTTGCAGATACCCTCGCAAAGAACGCTCAAAAATATTATGGCGTAGTTGGAAGAGAGTTTCTTCAAATCCTCACCCAAAACATTCACGATGCCAAAGCCTTTGTAAAAAAGGCTATGGAAGGCTTCTTAAACGAGGCACTGCCTCCAAAAGCAACAGGCCAGATTCATCGAGTTGCAGCGAGGTTTTCCCTGGTTGCCGCAGCTGGAGAACTCGCTACCACCTGCAACATAACCCGCAATCTCGGTAAAGATGGTTTGGCTGCCATCGGGTGGAATCCAGGCGACGCGCATCGGGCTGCATTGAAATGTTTCAATGATTGGCTAGCCGTATTTGGCAGTACTGATATTCAAGAAGTCACCCAATTACTTGCCGATTTAGAGTATTTCCTCGAACAGCATGCGGAATCGCGTTTTACCGATTGGTATGCTAGTAATCCTGATGGAGCGCCCACTGGATATCGAACACATAACCGATCTGGATTTCGAAAACATACCTCAGAAGGCATGGAGTTCTATATTTTCCCAGAAACCTTTAAGAGAGAAGTCTGTAAGGGACGAGAAGAGAAATTTGTAAAACAAAGCCTTTACGATCGAGGACTGCTGAAGAAAGATGCTGAAGGCAAGTTCACTTGCTCTGCCAAACCGACATCAGAAGCAAAATCAAAGCGTTTTTATGTGGTTGTATCTTCACAAACGGAAAAATAACTGCCCTCTATTAACCCCGTTCCCTACCACAGGTGTGCGGGGTGTGAACGTGTAAAATCAGACAGCAAATCTACTCTAACCAGCTGAACATCTGCCTGTTATTCACTCACACTTCTTCTCACAAGGCCAATTTTCCCAATAAACCAGGTGGGAAAAGAATGTATTCTCCTCTATTAAACCGTTCAATCTCAATCCACTCGACCCAATGAGAACTACCTTTTGCTTCGAATATTTGAAAACGATTCTTTGCATAAATTTGTGAATCACTGAACTGAATAGGAAAAGCAAAAACGATTTCATGCCCTTGAATGCCATGATGCTCGAAAATGTTTTCTAGAACTAGGGAATCCCCAACTATTTGAATATTACATCCAAGCTCTTCCTGAATCTCTCTTCTGAGTGCAACTTCGGCTGCCTCTCCAAATTCAATACCTCCACCGAGAGGACACCAACCTTTCAAAACTCCTTCATCATTTAAAACTTCGCAAACGAGCAATCTATCTTTATGCTTAGCAAGGCCAATTGCTTTACCTCTGATCCTATTTTGAGGACGCCATCCTCGATCTTTGGGTAAACTAGCAAGCGCATGCTTTGCAAGTGGCGTGAGTTCATCGGAATGAAAATCGCTGAGCTTGAACCAGCGATTTTCTTCTTCAGGCGTTAAGCTCGATTCTTGAGTCCAATCTATTACCTTGTAAATCATTCCGACATGGTGGAATTGATACGGGATACCACGATCCTTATAACTACCGAGTGCTGTGCCCGTGGTTGCAAATTCGAATCGAGTGATTGAAAGAGCAGACTCCTCCAAGAGTTCTCTTTTTAAAGCTTCTTCAGGTGTTTCTCCGAATTCAATAGCTCCTCCAGGTAAGTCCCACAATCCTTTGTAGGGACCAGATTTTTTTCGAACGAGCAAGATCGCAGAATCCTGTAGTAAAATCCCATAAGCCCCAAGGCGACTGACTTGGTTCATTTCTCTCCAACCTCATTACATAAAGGTTGTTCTTTTAGAGAACGGACCTTTTGAGCCACCAATCTATTGTTTTGCTTTTTTACTTCCATGGCAAAAGGAAACTGATCCACTTGCAGAGCAAGCTCCAAATCTTGCACAGGAAATTCAGCTATAGCAGGGTCCGCAAATACTCTTCCCTCAGGAGAAATTCTAACGCGATCTAAAAAGGAAGAAATAGACGACGTTTTGTAAAGCAGCCTATCTCGCAGATATTCCGCCAAGGCCAAATCTTCATCTCCGTTATGCTCTCCTGTAACAATGAATGATACTTCCGAAGGTGAAGAAGCGGTAATATGCTGTAAAGTTGCCTCCGCTACAACAAAACTAGCTATCATCATTTGACTTGCGTGGCCGCAGGCTACCACACCTTGTGTGCCAGCAGAAGTTCTTTGCACGATTGTACGGCCAGTCAGATTGGCTTTTTGAATTTCTACAGGAGAATTCCCATAATGAAAACCTTCTATTCGCATGCCTCCCTGTTCACCCATCAGAATCAGACGATTATCTTCTTGGTATAATTTCAAAGCTTCCTCTATTGAGGAAACTAAGATTATTTCCTTAGCTCCAGCAGCAAAAGCAAATGCCGCTGTAGTAAAAGCCCTCAAAACATCAATAATAACGCAAAGCCCTTGAGCTTTGGCACAATCAGCTCGTCGATAAATATTAATTTTCATGTCTTTCAAAATAAGCTTCCATACGAGTCAATAATGCATTCTTAATTCCTGGGTTTGCCTTCTCAGGAGAACCAACATCAAAGGGGGGCTCAGGATCATACTCTATACCGAGTTGCAGTGTTTGAGCGACTTGTGCACCACAAAGTTTCGCTGCAAGAGTCAACGCCATATCAATCCCCGCAGAGACACCAGCAGCCGTAATGATTTTCCCTGATTCTACGATTCGTTCAGATACAGGCTCTGCACCCCAAAAACGCAGTCGATCCAATACAGCCCAATGAGTAGTCGCTTTAGAACCCTTCAAAAGCCCAGCTGCTCCCAAAATCAAGCTACCTGTACAAATGGATGTAGTCCATTTGGTAGCGGCATGAATAGAACGGACCCATTCCAGTACTTCTGGGTGATTTCGAAGCGTTGTGGCATTCCCTGCTCCTGGCACAACTAAAATATCTGCATGAGAAACATCGACCAGAGCGCAGTCGGCAATTAACTCCAGTCCAGCTGAATCTGTGCAAATAGCACCTGGTTTCTTAGCAACACGTTGGACTTTAGCTCCTGGCAAACGACACAAAATTTCATGCGGTCCGATGGCATCAAGAGCTGTCATCCCATCGTAGAATAAAAAGGCGATTTGCATACACACTCTCCGCAATAGTACGAGAAGTTTATCAAAAATTGTTCGATTAGTCCACTTGTGTGCTTAATTTATAGCATGTTAACAAAATTTCAGAAATTCCCGCTAGAAAAACTGCAAGAGCTTTATTTCTAGATGGTTTTGCCGATAAGAATACAGTTCCTGTCGCCGCCTTGCGAGGCAGATTGCAGCACCTTAAAAATTTTCTGAACAACAA
>JAJXYX010000075.1 GCA_021780355.1 bacterium
TGATGATCGATCGCCTCGATCGATCATCAAACGCAAGTGATCAACTGGAAACGCGAAGCGTTGGAAGGCGATAGGGACTTAAATCCAAAGAAACTGAAAAGTCGAAGAAAACTATAAACTATAGGGGCGTGGGGCGGAGCCCCACACCAATAGAGTGCTACGTAAGCGCCGCTTCTGAGGTTTGAGGCGGGGTGGCTGTAGCTTCTTGATCGATGAAGACGATTTGCCCCTCTTTGGCCGAGATGAGATATTTTTTGGCTTCTTTGGGGTGTTGAAGCAATTTTTCGGCGAGGGGGTCTTCTAGGTATTGTTCGATCACGCGGCGAAGGGGGCGTGCGCCCATTTCGGGGAAGTAGCCTTTCTCGACGAGGACTGCGCGGGCGAGATCGTCGAGGGAGACATCGATTTGCTTTTTAAGCAGGCGAGTTTTGAGTTTCTCGAATTCCAGATTGACCACTTTTTTGAGCGAATTTTTGTCGAGGATGCGGAAGATAACGAGTCCGTCCAGACGATTGATGAATTCGGGTTTAAAGTGTTTTTTGACCGATCCTTCGATTTTTTCCTGCATGGATTTGTAATCGATAGAGCTTTCTTTGGCTCCGAAGCCCACTTCGGTGGACTTGCGAATTAGGTCGGCGCCGAGATTCGACGTCATGATGATGATCGTATTGCGGAAATCGACTTTGCGCCCTAAAGAGTCTGTGAGACGTCCCTCTTCTAGGATTTGAAGGAGGAGATTCATGACATCGGGATGGGCCTTTTCGATTTCGTCGAAGAGAACGACGCAATAGGGCCGTCTTCGAACCTGCTCTGTGAGCTGGCCTCCCTCTTCGTAGCCGACGTAGCCTGGAGGCGATCCTGTCATGCGGCTGATCGCAAATTTCTCCATGTACTCGGACATGTCGACTTGAATGAGGGCGTCCTCTCCTCCGAACATGTGGGTGGCTAGAAGCCGGGCCATGTGCGTTTTTCCTACGCCAGTGGGACCTAGGAATAAAAAGGCTCCAATGGGGCGGTTAGGATCTTTGATGTCAGCGCGGCTTCGGCGAATGGCTCTGCATACGGTGCTGAGAGCGTCTTCTTGGCCGATGATCTCTTCTTTGAGCTTTTCTTCCATTTTGAGCACTTTTTCCGTCTCGCCTTCTGTTAGACGGGTGACAGGAATGCCTGTTTGCTTTGCGATGATGTGGGCGATGTCCTCTTCATCGACGATCGGCTGGTGCTCGTCTTTATGAGACTCCC
Organism: bacterium; assembly: GCA_021780355.1. Taxonomy (GTDB): domain Bacteria; phylum Chlamydiota; class Chlamydiia; order Chlamydiales; family SM23-39; genus SZAS-17. The sequence goes on from JAJXYX010000075.1 coordinate 1,243, forward strand.
ATTCGGCTTTTGCTTTTTGGAGATCCTCTCTTAGATTTTTTTCAGTATCCCGCAATTTGGCTGCTTTTTCATATTCCTGGTGTCCGATAGCATCTTCTTTGGCAGATTTTGCCTCTTCGATTTGCGTTTCGAGCGTGCCGAGATGAGACGGCTGATTCATCATCGAAATGCGGGCTTTGGCTCCAGCTTCGTCGAGAACATCGATGGCCTTATCGGGCAGGAAGCGGCCAGAGATATAACGTTCGGATTGATGGACTGCTGCCGTGACGGCGGAATCTGTATAAACACACTTATGGTGCTCTTCATATTTTCCTTTGAGCCCGTTCAAAATAGAAATGCTGTCTTCGATGCTGGGCGGCTGAACGATGATTTTTTGAAAACGGCGCTCCAGAGCAGGGTCTTTTTCGATGTGCTTGCGGAATTCGTCGAGCGTGGTGGCTCCGATGCACTGAATTTCTCCGCGAGATAGAGCTGGCTTTAAAATGTTGGACGCATCGATCGCTCCTTCAGCGGCGCCTGCTCCGACGATGGTGTGCAGCTCATCGATGAAGAGAAGAACGTTGCCGTTTTTTTTGATCTCATCCATGACAGCTTTAATGCGCTCTTCAAATTGGCCTCGGTATTTCGTGCCGGCGATCATGAGCGTTAAATCGAGAGCGATCAATTTCTTTTTGCGTAAGTTATCGGGAACTTCTCCTTTTACAATCGCTTGAGCTAATCCTTCCACGATAGCTGTTTTTCCAACGCCCGCTTCGCCGATGAGCACCGGATTGTTTTTGCGGCGGCGGCAAAGGATTAAAATAAGCCTTTCTACTTCTTCTTTTCTGCCGATGACTGGATCCATTTTCCCTTCGCGGCAGATCTCAGTGAGATCATGGCCGTAGGCGCGAAGAGCTGGCATTTTGTCATTGGCCGCCGCTGCTTGCGAACGGTCGGCTGGAGAGCTTCCTTTAGGGAGATTGGAGTTGGCCGTAGGCGTCGCTCCCATCGGAGGCAGCTGCAGATTGAACGTTTCTAGTTCTTTTAACACTTCTTTGCGGATCTCTTTGAGGTTGACATTGAGATTTTCTAGCACTTGAGCTGCTACTCCGTCTGTTTGGCGCAAAAGAGCCAAGAGAAGATGTTCTGTTCCTACATAATTATGATTTAAATTGCCCGCTTCTTCATTGGCAAATTCAAATACTTTTTTCACTTTTCCAGTCAGAGCTGGGTCTCCATAAACTTGTATTTCGGGGCCGAATCCCACGATTCTTTCGACTTCTGCTCGGATGATTTCATAGTCTAAGTTCAGATTGCGAAGCACGTTGACAGCGATGCCTTGCCCGAGTTTCAACAGGCCGAGCAAAACGTGCTCCGTTCCTAAATAATTATGGTTGAGGCGCTGAGCCTCTTTTTTGGCTAACTTGATGACTTGTTTTGCACGGTTCGTAAATTTGTCAAACATGACGCATGTCCTTGATTTCTTCTATTTTAACTCTTTTTTTCGTCTGATGCAAGACCTGCTAACAGGGGCTATATAGATGTTTCATAGTCGCTCGTCCCTTTCTTTGGAAAGAAAAATTTTTTCTTCCTATAAAAAGCCGCTTAGAAAGCTTGGAATGATCGAAAAAGGATGGTATCATTCGACTTGATTTTGAGGTTCGATGGACATATTAGACACAAAAACAAACTGTGCTGAAGAGAATATGCAAAAAGACGCTCAGTTATTAGATGAGTTGGATCCGAATGGAGAGCCATTGCTCCATTTTTATCGATGGGAAGGGCTCTCTGCTACCTACGGCTATTTTGTTCAGCCGGCAGAGTGGTTTAACCTGGAAAAGATTGCTTCGAACCATGTATCTCTAGCGCGCAGGCCTACAGGCGGCGGGATTGTCTTCCACATTTGGGATTTTGCCTTTTCTTTTTTGATGCCGTCTGGCCACCCAGCTTTTTCTATCAATACGCTCGATAATTATCGTTTTGTCAATGAAGTTGTTCTCGATGCCGTCAAAGAACTTTTTACTCTCCAAGATCCTGTTGAATTAATTGCGGAAAATGCTTCGACCGAAGTGTTGGACTCTGCTCATTTTTGCATGGCGCGGCCGACTCAATATGATGTGGTCTACCAGGGAAGAAAGATCGCGGGAGCCGCCCAGAGGCGCCGCAAGCAAGGATATCTTCATCAAGGGACGATTTCTCTAGCTTTCCCGGACCTGGCTCTTCTTCAAGAGCTTTTGCTTTCAAAACAAGAGGTGGTTCGCGCGATGAGCTTTTATACGTTTGCTCCTTTGGGGAAAAATTGTCCAGCTGCGCTTCTTGAGCAAACCCGCCAAGAACTGCAATTGCGCCTGCAGCAGAAATTCGTAGAAAAACTACAAGCCATAGCTTATACTTCAAGCTAAATTACATCATCTAGCAGGTTTTTATGTCGTCCAAACATCCTAAAACAGCGATCACTCCTACCCGCTTGGAAAATTATCCTGAATGGTATCAAAGCGTGCTCAAGGCTGCGGATCTTTCTGAACATTCGTCTGTGAGAGGATGCATGGTGATTAAGCCGTGGGGATATGGAATCTGGGAAAATATCCAGCGCGTGCTAGATGGTATGATTAAGGATACAGGGCATCAAAATGCTTATTTTCCTCTCTTTATTCCGCTGAGCTCGCTTCAAAAAGAAGCTCAGCACGTAGAGGGGTTTGCTAAAGAGTGCGCCGTCGTTACGCATCATCGATTGGAAAAGGACAAAAATGGCCAGCTTGTGCCGGCAGGGGAGCTCGAAGAGCCCCTCATTGTCCGCCCTACTTCTGAAATGATTATCGGTCAGAGTTTTTCCAAATGGGTGGAATCGTATCGGGATTTGCCCCTTTTGATTAATCAGTGGGCCAACGTTGTCCGCTGGGAGATGCGCACGAGGATGTTTTTACGGACTACTGAATTTTTATGGCAGGAAGGTCACACTGTCCATGCCACGCGGGAAGAGGCTCAGCTAGAGGCTGAAAAAATGCTGCGCGTTTATGTGGAATTTGCCCGCGATTATCTGGCCATCCCTGTGATTTGCGGAGAAAAAACTCCTTCGGAAAGATTTCCTGGAGCGGTGAATACCTATTGTATTGAGGCGATGATGCAGGATCGCAAAGCTTTGCAGGCGGGCACGTCCCACTTTTTAGGACAAAATTTTGCTAAAAGCTGCGATATCCAATTCCGCAATCCTGAAGGCGAGTTGGAATTTGGCTGGACGACCTCTTGGGGTGTTACAACGCGTTTGATCGGCGGTTTGATTATGACCCATAGCGACGATGACGGCCTTGTTTTGCCTCCTAAAATTGCTTCTGCGCAGCTCGTCATTATTCCGATTGTGCACGCGGAAGAATCAAAACAATCTGTCTTTTCTTACTGCGAAAAACTGGCGGCAGATCTTCGCAAAGTCCACTACGCTGGCCAAACTCTTCGCGTTATCGTCGATAAAAGAGAGATGCGAGGCGGGGAAAAAAGCTGGTCTTGGATTAAAAAAGGAGTTCCTCTCCGCCTAGAAATTGGTCCTAGAGATATTGAAGCGGGCGCTTTTGGGCTGCTCCGCCGAGATAAGCCGCATCGGGAATCGACCCAGCTTAGCGCTTCGGAAATCGTTCATCGCATTACCGACATTTTAGATGATATGCAAAACAATTTGCTAGCGAAAGCAACCGCGTTTCGAGATCAGCATACAGTTAAAATAGATCAAAAAGCAGATTTCTATGATTTCTTCACTCCCAAAAAAGAGGATGAAATCCATGGAGGTTTTGCCCTTTGCCACTGGAATGGAGATCCCGCAGTGGAAGAAAAAGTCAAAGAAGATCTCAATGTGACCATTCGCTGCATTCCTTTAGAAGGCGCAGAGGAGCCTGGCCGCTGCGTCATCACGGGAGAACCTAGTGCAAGAAGAGTGATTTTTGCTAAATCTTATTAATTGAGCAAAATGAATGCAAAAAAGGTTTTAACGGCTCTTGCTGGCAATCGGCTAAGTATGTTAATTTGTTGAGCTATCGAGTTTTTGGGGCCCTGCATGTTAGAATTTCTTCGTAAATTTCAAAAAATCTTTTTTCTTGCTGTCACTGTCATTTTGATCGCTTCGTTTTTTTTCTTTGGGATTTTTTCCACGCTTTCTCCTGGTGTTGAGCCGGAAGATCGGCCGATCGGCAAAGCTGTCGATGGATCCAACATTCAATCGCTTGCGATGGGAAGGCTGATTCGCTTTTTATCGAGCGACATGGAGGAAGAGGGAGCGGGAGCGAATCTTTTGAATGATGGAGTCATCCGGAAAGACTTTTTAGAAACAGGATTAGGCGCTTTGCTGGCGAGCAGCTATTTTGAAGAGATGAAAGAAGATCTTCAGACAAGACTGGCTTATGCAAAACGGTATCGTCCTTATGTCCACCCTGAAGCTCCCTTTTTAAGCGTGCAGGCTATATGGGATCAGTTCCGCCCCGATTTGAGCCGGGCGTTTTCTTCATTGAAAGGGCAGCTTGAAGTCTCGACTGACACGTTTGCTTACTTGACTCAACTCTATTTGGAGCAAAAAAAACTCTCTCCTGAAGTAGTCCGCCGCATTTTGATGTACCAAATGGGTCAATATTCATCGATTCGGCCAGACCGGGCGATTCAGCACGAAGATTTATCTCTTTTTGGCTATCACAGCGCGCGCGAATGGTTTGGAGATCAATGGATTGAAAAAGTGGCTGAGTTTATTTGGAATGCAGCCTTAGTAGCTCAAGAAAAAGGATTTGTTGTCGCAAACGAAGAAGCAAAAGCCGATTTATGGTTCCACTTGGAAAAGATCCATCAAAAATATCCTCAGGCGCAAATTTCTTTATATGATCAGGCTCGCCAGCTCGGCATGACTGAAAAAGAGGTTTTTGATACCTGGCAGAAAATTTTACTGTTTCGCCGTTATATCAATAGCGTAGGCGAAGCCGTTTTACTCGACCATTTGCTCTCAAAAGATTTGGCCGACTATGCGCAGCAAACTGTGGTAGCAGATATTTATTCTCTGCCGGACGCTTTAATCTTGCATACACCTGAAGACTTTTTTGCTCTTCAATATTATCTTGATACGGCGACAGTGCCCGAGAAAGAAAAACTCTCTTTGCCTTCATCGCTCCGAGCGGTGGAAGAAGTGGAAAAGAAAGCGCCTCAGTTTGTGGAAACGGTGTATACCGCAGATGTGTCTCGCGTTTCCAGGGGAGAGCTCGCTTTGCGCGTTGGTTTAAAACAGCTTTTGGAATGGCAATTTGCTCATTGGGATCTCCTCTCTGCGGAATTTTCTGCTTTACCCGCCGATGTGCTTGCAAGATCAGAGCGGGCCGCTGTATTAGAAAAACTCAATCCAGCTCTTCGCTCTCAGATAGATGACTGGGTCCGTTTTAGGATCATTGAAGATCATCCGGAATGGGTAGAAGAGGCTTTTCAAGCTGCGCGCTTTTCTCCGCAGACTCTCTCTTACTCAGCCCATCGCATCAATGCGAACTACGTACAAGATGCAGAAGAGTTCGCTCAAATGCTAGAGCTCGCTTCTCTTGGCGAGGAAAAAGCGTTGCAGTATCTCTCCTCTTATGCAGACGGAAGCTCTGCTGTATATCGGATTGTCAATGTGAAAAAGATCTCCGATCGACAGATCAGAACTTTTGCGTCGATGAAACAAGATGGGACGCTTAAAAAAGCTCTCGAGCGGCATTTAGAGCAGCAATATCTTAAAATCAGAGAATCAAAACGCTCGGAATTTGTGACAAAATCGGATGAATGGAAGCCTTTTTCTGAAGTCAAAGAGCAAGTAGGCTTGGCTGTTTATGCAGATATTTGCAGGGCGATTGAGATCAAAGAAAAACTCGTCAAACCATCTAAAGAAGACTATATCCGCTGCCGCCTTGCTTATCCCATGAAGTCTGCTTTGAAAGCCAAAACCGCGGCCTCTTCAGAGTTTCAGGTTTTGCCGCAATTTCAGCTTGTGCATCAAGAAAAAAAATTAGAAAGGGCCATTGCGCCAGATTGGATTCACAGCGAAGCTTTTGCTTTGCAGCCTCACCAGTGGTCAACTATTCATACATCCGAACAGGGGCAAATGACGTTTTTTTACGTGAAAGAGAAAGTTTTGCCTTCCGAACCGAATTTAGGTCCTTTGGCTGCAGGCAAAGCCATGTTATCGAATGAAGCGATGCATAGGCTAGCCAAAAGAATGATTCATCGTATGCAGGAGAACTAAGATTATGTTTGAAGATTTACCCGCTTTAATGCCGATCCAATTTTTTGGACTTGCTTGCGATTGCCTCTATTTGAAAGGGGATTTAAAAGCTTTGCCCTCTTACCGCCTTCCCTCTACCTCCGATTGTTTAGACGAAGAGCCTTTTGCTGATTTTTACTGTGGATGGAATGAGGAAAAATTCTCTCTTCGAGCAGAAGTTCATCTCCCTTTTCAAGCCATTGGCGAAACGGATTTCCGCCGCGGAGACAGTTTAGAGCTTTTTATCGATACGCGCGATTTGAAAAGCAAACCGGTCGTATCGAAGTTCTGTCACCACTTCGTCTTTTTCCCGGTCGAGCACCAAGGTTCTTTCGGCAGAGAAATATCCCGTTTCCGCAATGAAGACACGCATCGTATCTGCTCTCCCGAAGATTTAGAAGTGCAGGCGGATTTATCTGAAGATAGCTACTCTCTTTCCATTGACATCCCAGCTCACTGTCTATTTGGCTACGAGCCGCAAGTTTTTACCAAAATGGGTTTTACCTATCGCCTAAATCGAGCAGACCGCCCGCCTCAGCACTTTTCCGTCTCCTCGCAAGAATATATCATCGAGCAGCACCCCGCCCTTTGGGCCACACTAAAATTAGAAAGGTAGGCCCTCCTATGCGTTTTACCCCAACTCACGAGTGGATCGCCACTGAAGGAAACATTGCCACCATAGGCATCTCCGATCATGCACAAAAAGAATTGGGCGAAATCGTCTATGTCGAACTCCCCAAAATCGGCCAGATCGTCCAAACCGGCGAAGAAACTTGCGTTCTCGAATCAACAAAAGCCGCCGCCGATGTCTATTCCCCAGCGTCCGGCACCGTCATCGCCGTCAATGACCTCCTTCGCCAAACCCCATCCCTCATCAACCAAGCCGCCGAATCCAGCGGCTGGCTTTACAAACTTCAGCTATCTTAAGTCTTATCGTGCGATTGGGGCTCCGCCCCAAACCCCGCCAAAGGACTGGCGTCCTCTGGACTCCTATTTGTCTTTTGGATTTTTCTACCGAAAAATCTAAAAAATACAAAGGCGTCCAAAAGACATCAGTGAATCCAGCGGTTGGCTTCACAAACTTTAGCTATTTTGAGTATTTGCTTGAGGCTTCGCCTCAAACCCCGCCAAATGACTATGTCTCTGGACTCTTTTTTATTTTTTAGATTTTTCGATAGAAAAATCCAAAAGACAAATAGGTGTCCAGAGGACGTCAGTCATTTGGCGGGGTTTGGGGCAGAGCCCCACTATAGTTTATAGTTTTCTTCGACTTTTCAGTTTCTTTGGATTTAAGTCCCTATCGCCTTCCAACGCTTCGCGTTTCCAGTTGATCACTTGCGTTTGATGATCGATCGAGGCGATCGATCATCAAA
>JAJXYX010000057.1 GCA_021780355.1 bacterium
TGCTGGACAATGGCTTCATAAGATTGCATAGAACAATAATTCTACGATGAACAAAAATTAAAATAAAGACTTTTCAATTTTTAACGACTGATACTAAGCGGCTTGCCTCAACTTTATGAGCACTTGCGGAATTTTATCGATATCAAATTCACGATTTGATAGTTACGTAATTATATGCGCTTATGGATTTTTATAACGTTCTTGGCATTGTCTGGTTGTCAAGTGGGGCCTAGATATCAATATCCAGAAGTCTCCGTTGCCAATTCGTGGAAAAATCAAGAGTCGGGGATTTCAGAGCCCAAGGTTGAATGTTGGTGGCAAATATTCCAGGATCAAAAGCTTACAGTTTTGATCGAGCAGGCAATTGGCAATAATCCCTCATTATTGGCAGCCTTAGAGCGCATCGAAGAGGCAAGGGGGATTGCGGGAGTTACCAAATCCAAGCTATTCCCTCAACTGAACTTTGATCCAGCAGCTAGTAACAGGGCTCAGCGGGCCCATAGCTTTGGTTCTACTCTTAGGCCCCCGCCAACCTTGGTCCAAGACCATATTGACAAATACATCTTGCCTCTCACATTACTCTATGAGTTTGATTTTTGGGATAAATGGAGAGGTCAATACAAATCGGCTCGATTCTTAGTTGAAGCGGAAATTGAGGCTTATCAAACTTCTCTTTTGCTCATGACTACGGATCTTGCGAACGCCTACTTTCAGATACGCATTCAAGATGCTCAGATCGATCTATTTAGAAAAATCCTCAGTACAAGACAAACGGCCCTTGAAATTCAGAGATCGCGTTATGATGCCAATCTCGTAGGTTACATAGATGTCACTTCCTATCAAACCGATTATTCCACCGTTGAAGCTCAATATTTCGATGCATTGAAAACACGGGCTATCTTTGAAAACCAAATCGCTGTATTGGTCGGCATTTCTCCTTCCATTTTTAAAATCGAGCCGCTGCCTCTTGAAGAACCGCCTCCTGTTATCCCTGCTGCAACCCCTGCAAATGTATTACTCAGACGTCCCGATTTGGCAGAGCAAGAAAGAAAAATGGCTGCGATCCATTCAGAAATCAATGTGGCCTATTCCTCATATTTTCCTTCGATCGATCTCAGCGTGATTTTTGATTTCCTCTCGCAGGATTTTTCAAAAATAACAAGCACATTCATTAGTTCCATCGGAAGCAATCTTACTGAAATTCTGTTTGACGGAGGGGGAAGGAGTTCCAATATAGATGCTATTAAGGCAAAATTCGATGCAGCCGCCGCTACTTATCAAGAAAAAATCTTAACTGCTTTCCAAGAAGTAGAAGATTCCTTGGCGTCGATCCATTGGATCGGCAATGAAATGGAGGCGATCAATACGGCTTTCTCAGCTGCGGAAATCGCCTTCCAAATTGCCCAGGACCGATATGCATTTGGACTATCGAGCTATCTAGGGGCTGCTGATAATGAACGGACAGCCCTAACCCAAAAGATGGCCTATCTTGAGCTCCTCAAGCTGAAGTATCTTCATACCATCCATTTGATTAAAGCGATTGGCGGAGGCTGGGAATCAGTATGTGGATCGTAAAACTCGCGCTTGCCCGTCCTTACACATTTGTCGTCGTCGCTCTTGCTATTCTATTCTTCGGGGGATGGTTTGCTTATCAGATTCCCAAAGATGTGTTTCCCGAACTCAAAACCCCGGTTGTCAGCGTAGTATGGTCTTATGCCGGCATGACCGCCAAAGAATTCGAGGAGCGAATTACCTCCTTTAGCGAGTTCTCTCTTTCCAGCACGGTCAATGGGATCGAACGGATCGAATCGCAAACTCTCAATGGACTCTCCTTGATCCGCCTCTATTTCCATCCAAATACGGAAATTCAGGCAGCTTTGGCCCAAGTCACAGCCACGTCGCAGGAAATTTTGCGTCGGTTGCCCATTGCCATAACTCCACCTGTCATTTTGCTTTATTCCCCCTCTACCGTTCCGATTACCCAACTGATGATTTCTAGCGATACGGTTCCTGAACAAAATCTCTATGATTATGCCTCTTATAGGCTCCGCCATTTGATTGCGGTTATCCGAGGGTTGACATTGCCTCCACCATTTGGCGGAAAAATTCTGGAGCTCATGGTAGATACTTATCCGGACGCCTTACAAGCTAGGGGCCTTTCCCCAGCAGATGTTGTGAGCGCAATCAACCGACAAAATATCATCATCCCAACTGGGGATGCCAAAATCGGGAAAATCGATTATTTCATGAACTCCAACAATACGCTGGTAAATCCGAACGATTACAATGAGATCCCGGTTGCCGTAAAAGACGGATCGATCATCTATTTGAAGGATGTGGGATTTGCGCACGAAGGCTTTCCTCCGCAAATCAATATCGTCCGCGATAATGGACAGCGCTCCGTCCTCTTGACCTTATTGAAAAACGGCAATGCATCGATTTTAGACATCATCGGGAGGTTAAAAAAGCTTCTCCCAGGTCTCCAAGCTTCTGCGCCCGAGGGGATCAAAATCGCTATCCGCGCGGACCAATCGATCTTTGTAAAAAAAGCGATCAGCAACGTAGTAAAGGAAGGGCTTTTGGCCACCCTATTTACTGGAATTTTGATATTATTCTTCTTAAGAAGCTGGCTGAGTACGGCGATCGTCGTCATATCCATCCCTCTTTCCGTTTTAGGCGCGGTTTTGGTTTTAGATTATTTCGGCTATTCCTTAAATCTGATGACTTTAGGAGGATTGGCACTCGCTATTGGGATCCTCGTCGACAATGCGACGATCACTGTAGAAAATATCCACCGCAATCTCGCTTTAGGGAAATCGCTTCAGGATGCGGTGCTCGAAGGCTCGAATCAAATTGCCCTTCCTTCGTTCGTCTCTTCCCTTGTGATTTGTATGGCCTTTTTGCCGATCTCCCTTTTATCTGGAATATCGAAATTTCTTTTCATCCCTTTTGCCTTTGCCGCGGCAGTCGCCATTGCTTTTTCTTATTTTATCTCCCGGACTTTAGTCCCCGTGATGATCCGGCATTTGCATAAAGAAGTCCATCACGTAAAAGAAGCTCCTTTTTTTGCCAAAATGAAAGAAAAGTATGGAAAGGCCCTTTCCTGGTGTTTTGCGAACCGAGGAGCGGTCTATACGGCATTCATTTTGATTTTTTGCAGCATGTTTGTCCTCTTTTTTTTCATTGGAACCGATTATTTTCCTTCCGCCAACTCTTCTCAGCTTAGGCTGCATGTCAAGGCTCCCCCTGGAACCCGTATCGAAGTGACGGAAGAGGTCTTTGGCGATGTAGAAGAGGAGATCCGAAAAATCATCTCCATAGAAGAAATTAACTCGATTTCAGATAACATTGGAGTCAACCCGATTCCTTATACCATGGCATTTGGCGACAATGCTACAGAGGGTACATGGGATGGGGAAATCCTAGTAGAACTAAAAGCGGGCTCTAAACACAAGGCGCCTTTTTATAAAGCACTTTTACGCAAACACCTTTATGAACGCTTTCCCGATTGTACCTTTTTCTTTCAATCGGCTGATCTCATCAGCCAAATCCTTTACTTTGGACTCCCTACCCCCATCGATGTCAAAGTCATTGGCTATGATGAAAAAAACAACCTGGAAATCGCAAGGGAGCTAGCCGATCGGATTTCCAAAGTCCCGGGAGCTGTCGATGTCCATCTTCATCAAGATGTCGATGTTCCTGAACTTTTTATTAATGTTAACCGACTTCTTTTGACTCAAGTCAATCTGATGCAATCGGATATCGCAAATAATCTCCTGATCACGAATTCCGACAGCACGGTGGTTACTCCGAACTTCTGGATCAACAAAAAAATGGGACTTCCATATCTAATTGCAGTCCAAACCCCGAAGTATCGGGTCGATAGCATTGAGTCTCTCTTGCATACGCCGATTTCTTATCCCAGTCTCGATCTCCTAAAGCCAGCACCCAACACTCAGCCTCAAATGCCCCTTACGAATAAATTGCCTTCGCTAGAAAGAAAAGGATCGGAACTCTTAAGCAATTTAACGACCTTGCAGCGAAGGACAACGCCGGGCGCAGTCAATCATTACAATATCCAGCCCGTCTATGATGTATATGCGAATATCCAGGGAAGCGATTTGGGATCCGTTGCTGGGAAAATCCAAGGCATCATTGATGAATTAAAGCCCAAGATGGCCCCAGGCAATACCATCCAGCTCCTAGGTGTTGCGGATACAATGCATAAGTCATTTCGGGCTTTGGCGCTGGGGCTTATCGGAAGCTTTATCTTGATCTATTTCATCCTCGTTATCAATTTTCAATCTTGGGCCGATCCCTTCGTGATCATTTTTGCTCTTCCTTTCGCTCTGGCTGGGATTTTATGGGCCCTCTATCTCACAACAACTTCTATCAGCATTTCGTCACTCATGGGATCGATCGTCGCTTTGGGGATCTCGAGCGCCAACAGCATTCTAGTTATTGCATTTGCAAACCAGGAACTCCATGCGGGGAAAAGCCCGAAAGAAGCAGCTCTTTCTGCAGCAGAAAACCGTTTGCGCCCCGTTTTGATGACAGCCGGCGCCATGATCCTCGGAATGTTCCCTATGGCAGTTGGTATGGGGGAGGGAGCCGAAGCGCATGCCCCGCTCGCCCGAGCGGCCATTGGAGGCATCATAGTCGCGATCCTTTCGACCCTCTTTTTGGTTCCTGTCGTCTTTACAGTGATCCGCAAGGCACCGAATCCTTACCTGGAGTCAAAATGAATAAGCGATTCCTGATACCAGGTCTTACATTTTTAGTTCTGCTGTGCCTTTTCATTCCTTTTTATTTTCATTATCGATTCCGCGAGGAAAACGCAGTTCTTCTTTCCAAGGAAAAAGCGCGGCCTCCTTTAGTGCAGGTGATGAGAATCTATCCTGAAAACAAGGAAACCGAACTGATCTTACCCAGCTTTCTTGAGGCCATAAACATTACCCCGATTTGGGCCAGGACGAACGGGTATCTTTCGAATTGGATGGTCGATATTGGAGACAAAGTCAAGGCAGGCGATCTTCTCGCATGCATCGACACTCCAGATGTCGATCAAGAAGTCGTGCAGGCCGAAGGGGATCTAGGGGCGGCGATAGCGAAAGAAAGTATCGCAAAGATCACAGCGGAGCGCGGGACAAGTCTCTATAAGCATAATCCTGAAGCGATTTCGAAAGAAGAAGTGGATCAAATGATAACGGCTCATCATCAAGCCATCGCTGATGTAGAAGGCGCAAAAGGACGCCTTGGACGATTTAAATATCTTCAAGGCTTTAAAAACCTCTATGCACCTTTTGATGGAACGATCATCGAAAGGGATATCGATATTGGCTCATTGATCACTGAAGGCAGCAATCACAACACCCAACAAATCTTTCAGATTGCCAAATCGGATATTTTGCGCGCCTTTGTCAATGTTCCTCAAAACTATTTCCATTTAATTAAAAATGGAATGGAAGCTGAAGTTACGATCCCTCAATTCCCCAAAAAAATATTCATTGGGAGGATTGATCGGAACGCCGGTGCATTGGATCCGGTCGCGCGTACCTTGCTGACTCAGGTTAACCTGGTTAATAAAAAGGACGAACTCCTTCCTGGCCTTTATGCTGAGGTGAAATTCAAATTCCCAGCTGAAAAAAAGAATTTTGTTGTTCCTGTGGAAGCGGTGATCATCCGTTCAGGACCTCCTTATATTGCCGTAGTGGATTCTCATAACAAAGTCCACTTGCAGGAAGTGAAAATTGGCCGTGATTATGGCAGCCACGTCGAAATTGTCCAAGGGCTTTCTAATGGCGATGAAATTATTTCGAGAGCCACGGATCGAATCAGGGAAGGTATGGAAATCAGAAAATGCAAAAAAGATGAACGGCCTTAGTTCACAAGAAGCCAAGGCAAAGCTTGAAAAATACGGTCCCAATGTTTTGCCAGAGGAAAAACGGCATCCCCTCATACTTTTTCTTTCAAAATTCTTCTCACCGGTAAGTTGGCTTCTAGAAATCATCATTGGCTTGGAAATTTTTTTAGGAAAATATCCAGAGAGTATCATCATTGGCTTACTTCTAGTCTTTAATGCCTTAGTGAGCTTTCTACAAGAACATAAAGCAGAGAAAGCGATCGCATTATTAAAGAAAAAGCTTGAGGTGTTTGCTCGAGTACTCAGAGACGGAATGTGGGCAACAATCCCGGCTCAAGAATTGGTGCCAGAAGACTTCATTCGGATCAGAATGGGAGACCTTATTTCCGCAGATCTCAAAGTCAGAGAAGGAATTGTTTCCATAGATCGGTCTGTCATTACAGGAGAATCTTTACCCGTTGAATCAAAGATAGGCGAGATTGTTTACGCTGGTTCAATCGTTACTCGAGGCGAAGCAAATGCTCTAGTGGTGGCTACAGGAGAGAGGACTTTTTATGGTAAAACAGCTCACATCCTCCAAACAACAAAGACTCCTAGTCATTTAGAAAAGACCATTTTCTTAATCGTAAAATATCTTCTGATTTTTGAGAGTGTATTGATTTTGTTGGTTTTTATTTATTCCTATTTTCAAGGCGTTTCTTTGATCGATTTGATTCCGTTCTCTTTACTTTTATTGGTGGCATCGGTTCCTGTGGCTCTACCAGCGACTTACTCTCTCACAACTGCATTAGGTTCAACAAAACTGGCAAGAACAGGAGTCCTTGTTACAAGGCTAACGGCCATTGAAGAGGCAGCAGCCATGGACTTTTTGTGTGTAGATAAAACTGGAACTATTACGCTAAATTTGTTGAGTATTTCTCGGTTGAAAGCCTTTGCTCCGTATTCAGAAGATGATCTCCTTGTTTTGGCGTCTCTTGCATCAGAAATTGCTACACAAGATCCGATTGATTTGGCTATCACAAAAACTGTTCGTCATTCTCGATTTTCAGAGTGTGAAAAATTAAAGTTCATTCCTTTCGAGCCAGAGCGAAAATGTTCAGAAGCGATTATTCGTTATCAAGGGAAAGAATTGCATATCTTAAAAGGTTCCTTCCATCGAAATGACAAGGATTTTCAAGAAATGGCCAAAGATGGTTCAAGAGTGATCACGGTGTTAGTCGATCAAAAACTTGTGGGTTTTATTGGTTTGCAAGATCTTCCGAGAGAAAATTCAAAACAGGTGATTGCTGCGATCCATGAAATGGGTGTTAGGGTCCAAATGATGACCGGCGACGCAAAAACAACTGCTGAAGAAATCGGGAAACAAGTGGGCATCAAAACTGAGGATATTATCGCCGAGATGTATCCGGAAGATAAGTTTCACCTGATAGAAAACCTCCAAAAAAAGGGACATGTCACAGGCATGACGGGAGATGGGGTCAATGATGCGCCTGCCTTAAAAAAGGCAGAGGTTGGAATTGCGGTTAGCAACGCTACTGATGTTGCAAAAGCTGCAGCCAGCATCGTTCTCACAAGACCTGGACTTGAAGATATTCTTGAAGCGATAAGATCAAGCCGTAAAATTTACCAACGAATGCTCACTTATACTCAAAATAAAATCATTAAGACATTGGAAATTTCTATTTTGCTCGGCCTTGGTCTTGTATTCATGCATGACTTTATTATTTCGCAACTTCTCATCGTTCTCTTGTTATTTGCCAATGATTTCATCACAATGTCAATTTCTACCGATCACATGGCCTATTCAAGAACCCCAGATAAATGGAATGTTCGGAGATTAATTTTTCGCTCTGGAATGTTTGCTACACTCATTTTGGGATTTTCTTTTGGCGCTTTTTGGATTGCCCATGACAGCTTGCAATTGTCATTGCCTCAATTGCAAACATGGGTTTTTTTGATTCTTGTGTTTACTGGTCAATGCACAGTGTATTTAATCCGTGAACAACGTCATTTTTGGCACTCCTGCCCAAGTTGGTGGATGATCGGACTGTCATTCTTTGATATCATTGCGACCTCTTGGATGGCGGGGTCGGGGATTTTAATGGCCCCGCTGCCTATCTCATTGATTTTGAGTTTATTTGGAAGCGTCATCGTCTATTTCTTCTTACTTGATTTCTTGAAAGTTTATGGCGTAAATTACTTCCTTTAAGCTCTTCTTCATGGTTCTCATTAGTCAGGATTTCAGTGCCAAAGAATCCCGTTTAGGAATCATTCACCACCTATCCGCCACCTTAGAAAAAATAAAGGATCTTGGCAATACGTACATTGATCGTAACTCACTCATATAAAAGAATCTGGGTGAGAGGATTTGAACCTCCGACCTCTTGCACCCCATGCAAACGCGCTAGCCAAGCTGCGCTACACCCAGACAGTCAGAACCGACGGCTTCAATTCCTTCGAATTGAAACTCAGATTTTTTGAACTCTTTAACCCCGTGGCGAGCGCACTCTTCGACAATTTTCTCGAGAGAATCTCCAGCATGAAGCTCGCAAGCTGTGATATCGACCGAAATCGAAGCCGAAAACACCACGCCGTTGCGGAGCCCCTTGACCTTAAAATTTGCGAAAATCGCCTCTTTTTTTCTCGTAATATTGGTAAAACGAATGAGGTTATTTTCAGCTAAGTTTTTCATGGTCTTTCCGGGTTGAAAAAGGTAGAGTTTATCGATTCAAAAACCTTTCTGTCAATCCTTCTTTCGTGCAAAATGGTTTTCACGGAAAAACACATGTTAAAAGATTTTTTTTCCCCCAAAACTACTTGGAATGAGCTTCTCGAAGAAGAATTTAAAAAACCCTACATGCGTCAGTTAGAAGCGTTTTTAGAAGGGGAGCTCAAAAGAGGGGAGACTGTTTATCCTCCCATGCACCAAGTGTTTCAGGCTTTTCACCAAACTCCCTATGAGCAAGTCAATGTTGTGATCGTAGGACAAGATCCCTACCACGGCCCTGGCCAAGCTCACGGCCTTGCCTTCAGCGTGGCCGAAGGGGTAAAACCTCCGCCGTCTCTCAAGAACATTTTTAAAGAACTTGAGATGGATTTGGAGGAGAAAAAACCGGAGAGCGGATGTTTAAGCCATTGGGCGGACCAAGGCGTTTTTTTGCTCAACACTACGCTAACCGTTCGGGCCCGGCAAGCAAAATCCCACGCCGATCAAGGATGGGAAACATTTACGGATCGGGTCATTCAGCGATTAAGCGAACGGGAAGATCCTTTGGTTTTTGTTTTGTGGGGGCAATTTGCCCATCAGAAATGTGCATTTTTAAAAAATAAAAAGACGCCTCATCTCGTCTTAACAGCCGCCCATCCTTCGCCATTTTCTGCTTACCATGGCTTTTTAGGCTGCCGCCACTTTTCTCAAATCAATACATTTTTGAAAAGCCAAGGCAAAACTTCCATCAAATGGGTTTTATAGTTCTTCCGGCTGAAAGGCACCCAAGATTTTTGTTTTAACGGTTCAATTTTTCAACTATTTTGGCAGGGTTATGCCGTTCGTAACTCAA
The DNA here is from genome assembly GCA_021780355.1 of bacterium. Classification (GTDB taxonomy): domain Bacteria; phylum Chlamydiota; class Chlamydiia; order Chlamydiales; family SM23-39; genus SZAS-17. Next base: position 9,424 of record JAJXYX010000057.1, read on the forward strand.
GAATCGGCTATTGGACGGGATTGAAAGCTGCCAAAATAGTTGGAAAAGTGAATGGTTAAAACAAAAATCTTGGGCGCCTTTCAACCGGAAGCACTATATACAAAAAACTTTTCACTAAGTTATACGGAAAGAAAAACACCCCAAAAAATGAAACCCAAGTCGAAAAAGAGCAAACGTTTTTCCCTTTTTTCGATCTATTTTACTTTTTTTGTCGACAGCCTCAGCTGGTCGATTATTTTTCCTATCTTTGCCCCCTATTTTTTAGATCCTCACAACCCGCTTTTTTCTCCCGAAACTTCGTTCGCCACAAGAACCTCTCTTCTCGGCCTCTTTTTAATGGCGTTCTCTCTGGGACAATTTTTAGCCGCGCCAATTTTAGGGGAGTATGTCGACAAACACGGAAGAAGAAAAGCTCTCATTCTCAGCGTGCTCTTTACCTGCGTCGGTATGATCACAACCGCAATCAGCATCAAAATCTATTCGCTCGTTTTTCTCTTTTTAGGCCGCTTAATAACAGGCGTGTTTGCCAGCAATTTATCTGTCTGTCTAGCCTGCATCAGCGATCTGAGTTCTACAGAAAAAATCAAAGTCAAACGATTTAGTTTTCTTTCCGTGCTGACAGGAGTTTCATTTATTTTAGGCGCCTTTTTAGGGGGGAAATTATCCGATGCAACGATTCACCCTTGGTTCTCTCCCGACATTCCTTTCTGGCTTGCTTCTCTTTTGACATTCGCTAATTTTCTATTTGTCCTCTTTGGCTTTAAGGAAACCTCTACCATCCAACCTTCTCTACAATTCAATTTTCTAGAATCGTTCCACAACATCAAAAAAGTACTGGAAACGAAAAAAATCAAATGGATTTACACAGTCTACTTCCTTTTCCTATGCGCCTGGACCCTCATTTTTCAATTCACCCCCGTTTTAGTCGTCCGTCGCTATGGCTTTACCAACTCTCAAATCGGAAACCTCGCCCTTTTCATGGGAATTTTTTGGGCTCTAGGCTCAAGCGTTCTCAATAAATCCCTCATCTCCCGCTACCGCTCTCAAAAAATTTTAGAATGGTGCCTCGTCTTATTTACTCTCCTATGCGCCAGCATCGTCTTCCCTGCGCATCTCTATCTTAGATTGCTCATTTTAGGCCTTTCCACCCTCATCGGAGGACTCGCGTGGCCCCACTGCACCAATGTCATCTCCAGCGCAGCTCCCAAAGAAGTCCAGGGAAAAATTTTAGGCCTCACCCAATCCATCCAATCCCTATCGATGGCCTTGGCACCCCTTGCAGGCGGAATTTCCTATCAAATCATCCCCGGCAGCGTCTTTCTTTTAGCCGCCGCTGCCTGTTTGACAGCAAGTCTTATTTACATCTTGAAAAATCGATAAATGTTTAGCTACACTCAGAGGAAGGGCTCCGCCCTTAGACCCGCCAAAGGGCTGACGCCCTCTGGAATCCCTTTTGCTTTTATATAAAAAAACAAAAGGGGTTCCAAGGGGACTTGTCCCCTTGGCGGGTCTAAGGGGGGAGCCCTTGAATGGATGGTTTTGCAAAAATGAGAGAGCTCTTGATAAAAAAATTCGCTCCGCTTACTTGGGTTTTTATTTTCTTCTTTTCTCTTGCAGCTTTTAGCTCTGCCTATTGGTTTGTTTTTGTGCATCCTTACTTTTGGATTGCTTCTGGACGCATCCAAGCGGCTTCTCTTCAAATCAAATCGCCAGAGGAGGGGATTCTTACACAGCTTCCGCTCGAGCCTGGAGATCGAATCGACAGGGGCGCTTTATTATTTTGCCTAGAAAACACTCGCCTAGCGGAGGAGCAAAAAAGAACAAAACTTTTGCTTTCGGATTTAGATAAAAAATTGCTCTCCTATAAAAATCAATCCGAAGAGGCGATGCAAAATTATTTGTCTGATTTGGGTGTTAAGCCCCAGCATGAAGTAGACCAGCACCTGCAAACGCTCCAGGCAACCCAGCTCAAAATCAACCAGATCCAAGAACAAATGCAGACTCTTTCAGAAGAAGAGAGGCATTTACTGCAGCAGCAAGCTCAACTATCCTCTCCTTCTACCCACCAAGCGATTGTGCTGAAACGGCAAAAAGCTGTCGGGGATTTTGTCCAAATAGGAGAGCCTATTGCCACTGTTTTAGATTTAGATTCCTGTTGGATCGAAGCAAAAGCTTCTGAAAAAACTCTTCATCTGCTTCACATCGATCAAGAAGTCGATATCTATCTCGCAGCCTATCCCCAGCAAAGCTGGAAAGGCAAGATTTCTTGGATCGGACCTGCCACTCTTTCTCAACTCGAAGGCTCTTGGCTCTCCACTGGCGAAGAAATGATTCCCCTAAAAATCTCAGTTAGAGCGGAAAAATTTCCTTTAAAACCTGGCCTTTCCGCAACCATTCGCGTGAAAAAAATATATTGACCTTGATCCCCAAAAAATGCAGCTGCCCCTTTCTTTACAACACGCCCTCGAAAAACTCTCAAACGAAGTTCCTCTCACTTCGATAAGAGCCGCCTATCATCAACTCTCAGAAGCCTATCATCGAGGAGAAAACTCCCTCGCCTCCTTTCATCGACCAGATCACGTTTTGGCCTATCTTTTAGCGAGAATGCCAGCTACCTATGCAGCAGTATATAAAGCTTTGGAAAGCGTAAAAGAAAGGCTTCCAGATTGGACATGTAAGAACCTTGTCGATTTAGGCGCAGGCCCTGGAACCGCTTCTTGGGCTGCAGCGGAAATATTTGATACCCTGCAATCCATTACACTCTTGGAACAAAGCCCCCCCATGCTCGCCGCCGGCAAAAAATTGGCGTCTTACGCAGAAAAAGCTGTTTTGCAAAAGAGCAACTGGGTTCAGCAGAATTTGCAAAGTCCCTTTTCTCTACCCAAAGCCGATTTGGCTATTTTTTCCTATGTTTGCGCTGAAATGGACTGTTTGGATCTCATCATCCGTTTATGGAAGCAAGAAACGCTGATTCTCGTTGTCGAACCGGGAACTCCAAGAGGATTTGCCAATATCTTGTCGATACGAAACAAACTTCTTGAACTCGGCGCCCATGTAGCAGCCCCTTGCCCTCATCATCTTGCCTGTCCAACTGCTAGCTGGTGTCATTTCCCCGCAAGAGTCGAAAGGACAAAAATACATAAGCTGCTTAAAGAGGGCTCGCTTGGCTATGAAGATGAAAAATATTCTTACGTAGCCCTCTCTTCCTTTCCTTGTCCGGCTCTTGAAGGACGAATTGTCGATAAACCGCTCAAGCTCTCCGGCCATGTCAAATTATCCGTTTGCACAAGCAGGGGAACATTAGAGCAAAAAGTTGTCACCAAAAAACAAAAAGAACTTTACCGCCAAGCAAGAGACGTAGAATGGGGCTCTGAATTAAAATGTTTTTAACGACTGTTTTTTTATTTCTTGTTTTGTCATAATTAAGAAACGATTAAGGAGTTAATTATGTCAAATGAGTTTAAAAACATTTTACAAAATCTTTTAGACCGCTCCTATCTAACTTCTTCTTTAAAACAACAGATTCAAATTTCAATTGACCCCTATAAAAAAATCATTACTTTGTCGATTCCCATTTTTTCACCTTTGGGCTCTCTGCCTAAATCCATTTCCGATTACGTTGCTAAGCGATCGGATATCCGTTTCAAACCCCACTCTACTCGCTTTGAGCTGAACGAGGAAAAGGTTTACTTGATTCAAGAAATTACTTTTCCCTGGGAAGGGCAAGACTCTCTCCGCCGCCACGTCGCTCAATTTTGGACAATGACGCAAAAGTGCCACAACATGTTGAAAAAAATAGCATTGGAAGAAAAAACAGAAAAATTCTCTCCTGAATTGTTTCATTAAACTATTTTCAAAATAGAAGGGTTTTGCTATGCAGACATTAAATGGCAAACACCTCTCATCCCGGCAAATTAGCTTATCCTCTCCGCGCGTGGCTTATTTGGCTGCTCAGCGCCCTTTTCATGTTTTATAAATATGCCTTAGAAGTATCTCCGAGCGTCATGACAGAAACGCTCATGAAAACGTTTTCCATCAACGGAGTTGATCTTGGCAATCTGGCGGCGTCGTATTTCTACGCGTACCTTCTTCTCCAAATTCCAGCCGGCCTACTTTTAGACTATTTTGGTCCTAGAAAAACAACGACGATCGCCATCGCTTTATGTGCTGTAGGAAGTTTTGCTTTTGCCTATGCCAACTCGCTTTTCGCAGCCTGCGCGGGGCGTTTTTTAACGGGAGCCGGCGCGGCATTTGCCGCGCTCAATTGTTTAAAGCTCATTGCCAATTGGTTTCCTTTTCGGCTTTTTGCATTTATGGCGGGTCTCATGATGACAGTGGCGATGCTAGGAGCCGTCGGAGGACAAGCCCCTCTTTCCGCCTTCATCGAACGCATACAGTGGCGCAACGCCATTGAAATCATCGGCTTTGGGGGACTTTGCTTAGCCGTCTTATTTTGGATCTTTGTAAGAGACCAATCCCCCGATCATATCCGAGAGCGGCACATAGCTCCTCCTAAAACGTCTTTTGGCTCGGGCCTAAAAACGATTTTGATGAACGCTCAATCTTGGTGGCTTTCTCTCTACAGCGGCCTTGCGTTCGCTCCCGTTATCGTCTTCGGCGGTCTCTGGGGAGTGTCCTTTCTTTCAGAGGCTTTTTCGCTTTCCAAAAATCTATCCGCGCAAATGGTCTCTCTCATCTTCGTCGGCTTTGCCATCGGCGCCCCTATTTTCGGATGGTTTTCTGATTGGCTTGGACGAAGGCGCATCATCATGTTTTGGGGAACGCTTCTCTCTTTATTTTCTATTTCTCTCATCATTTATGTTCCTTCTCTTGCTTTTTATCACCTCGCCCTTCTTCTTTTTCTCTTTGGATTTTCGATTAGCAGCTTCCTTCTTTCCTTTACCATGATCTGCGAAATCCATACGCCCCTTCTAGCGGCTACCGCGATTGGCTTTATGAACGCCTTCGATGCGCTTCTCGGAGCCTTTTCAGACCCTCTCGCTGGAAAAATTCTCGACTCCGCTTGGGACGGAACTCTCGTCGAAGGAGCCAGGGTTTTTTCCGTTTCAGCTTACAAAACCGCCTTCACTACGCTCCCCATCTATTTGATTGTCTGTCTATTAGCGCTGTTCAAGATCCAAGAAACCTCTCCAAAGCCGCCTCGCCCTGCCTCGCTACCATAGAAGACGGCCTTCAAAAAACGTCATTTTTAAATAGGTCCTCGTAAATATTTATAAAAAATTCAAGGAGATTTTCGATGAGATTTTGCAGCAGACGACGAAGACAATGTGCGTGCACATGGCTGAGGAGGCTGATGTGAAAGCTCGCGAAAAGCTCTTTGAATTTTCTTATAAATATTTATGAGGACCTGCTTACATAAAAAAAGCGGAAGCTCCACGCCGAAGCCTCTAGACAAACCACCCCCACTCTGAATCGGCTGATTGCAAAAAAGCTTCCCGCGCTAATTTGCTCGGGCAATATACTCACCTAGAGCAATAGTTATGCGCGAGCCGGCTTCAAGAATTTTTTCCGCACTCAACGTAAGATTGGAATCGAGACTGTCGATCAATAAACGAATTTCAAGCCTTATATCTCCCGGCGCCCTCTGTGAATGAGCAAAAGTTCTCGCTACGGCGCTGATAATTTTTTTGTCTGTAATTCGATTTGCGCTTATGGGCTCATCACTAAGATAATCATCAACCAACTTTTCCTCTTTGAAACAATTTTTAAGATGTTTGGAGATGTCTCTTCTCGAAGGAAAACTCACAAGACCGCTCGACATAGAAACCTCGTTATAAAAAAATTCAATCCGCATATCGTATGAAAAAAAATTTTAACAAACAATGAAAAATTGCCAGAAATACGCCTGCTATTTTTCAAAAAAAGCAAGCGTTTCAATATGATTTGTGCCAGAAAAAAGCAAAAATCCTTCTGCTTTCTTTAGAGACCAGCCCGAAGCGATCAGCGCTTGGCAATCCGACTGAAAACTATTCCAGCCGCAACTGACATAAACTAGCCGAAGGTTGTTTGCTTTGCACAAATTGCCAAGAAGAACGGATCCCAAGCCCTTTCTTGGCGGATCCACAATCAGCGTGTCAAAAGAGGCAAACTCTGTAAATTGAGAGGCATCTTGAAAGCGGTATTCGCAAGGAAGCGCTTCGGGGTATCGAGCCTGAAAAGACTTTTCTGCAAAAGGATTGTTTTCGACGAGGAGCAGCCTGTCAAGGCTCGGAAGGAGCGAGGTCCCGATGATTCCCACGCCTGCAAACAACTCTGCAACGCGGCTGCCGGGCAAGACCCATGATTGAATCGTGGCCGCAAGGCGCTCAAACAGCTCTAGATGAGCCTGAGCAAACGCTCCCGGATGAAAAGGGACCATTTGTCCCAAAAAGGGCTGAACCAGCCAATCAGCGCCTGATATTTTTTGCCAAACATCGCCAAGAACCCGATTGTTCGCTGCCGGATGAAAATTCACCCAAACGGAATGCCATAAATCGCTTTGCAGCGCTTGGCAAAATTGCTCAAGCTGAGAAGATAGACAAGAGGCATTCACAACCAAAACCAACTGAACTGCGCCGGAGTCTCTTTGAACAAACATTTGCAAATAGCGCAACAGTCCTTTTTGCCGCGCCTCATCATAAAGAGAAAGGCCCGTTTTTCGAACCGCTTCAGCAACTAAATGCGCCGCTTGATTGATTGAAGGATGATGGACGAGGCAGCGCGGAATGGAAACCACCTCATGCGAATCTTTTTTATACAACCCGATCAAAGGATTTTCCGGCGCGCCCCGGACAGCTAATTTCGCCTTGAGCCTCCAGTGCATTCGACTAGCCTCGCGAAGCGGCGGCTCGATTGAATAGGAGCGAAAAAAAGAGAGAACAGAACTCCAAACAGGCGGCGTCTCATCTAGGCTGAGCGTACACCCCGAACAGACATCAAAATGAGAGCAGCGCGGTGTGGAATGATTGTTCATAACTTGTCGATAACTCGTTCACAACTTGTTCATAGCTTCGCCTCTGTTCATAACAAGCCCCCTTTTGAACAAGTTATCGACAAGTTATGAACAGAGTTTCTTCATAGAGGATAACGCTTAGTTGTGAACATTTCCACACAAACAAAAGAAGAAGAGAAAATCTCTTTAGATCTTTTTATATCTTTAGCCTTTGTGTAAAATTTTCTCTTGGCGTTTGGATCCAAATTTTCTAGTGTCCAAGAAGGGTTGAATCGGTATAATCCCTCCTTATGAATGAATTTTCTCCCCACTTATTTTTTTCTTTGCAGCGATACGCTCATCAAGACCTTTGGGCTGAAGGGAAACCTGTTTGGTCGGCTTTATGGGAGCTGGACCGCTATTTTTCGCAAAAAAAAGAGTATCGGATTGAAGTAAAAATTCCTCCCGGGGTTTACTTGGAAAGGCCTGAACTTATTTCGATTGGCAAGGGGACGATTTTAGAACCGGGCGTATATATTCAGGGACCTTGTATTTTGGGCAAAGAGTGCGTCGTTCGCCATGGCGCATATCTTCGGGACAAGGTCATTTGCGGCGATCGCTGCGCGATCGGCCATAGCGCTGAGATCAAACATTCGATTTTGCTCGATCAGGCCAATGCAACGCATTTTGCCTATGTCGGCGATTCGATCCTTGGTAATCGAGTCAATTTGGGCGCAGGAGTCAAGTGCGCCAATCTTCGTTTGGATCGAAGTGAGGTGTCAGTTTTAGGTCAGAGCGGGAAAATAAAAACGGGATTAAGAAAAATGGGGGCCATTCTCGGTGACGGCGCTCAAATCGGCTGCAATTGCGTGCTCAACCCTGGCACTTTAGTGGGACCGGAAACTCTTTGTCCCGCTCTCACTAGTTTAAGCGGAACGCTTTCCGCTAAAACAAAAATCAAGGCGTCTTGTACGTGGACGGCCATCCCCTCGACAGATTTAGAGGCAAGAGCATGAACCAAGATCTTTTAACTCCTTTTCGAATCCAGTTCGAAAAAGAGCTTCTTTCAGCGATTTCTCTCATGGGGGAAAAAAGCGCCCTTCGCGACGCTTGCGAATATTCTCTGACCAACGGAGGCAAAAGGCTTCGTCCTCTCATCGTGATGTTAGTGGCCGATGCTTTGGGCCACGGACTCGATGTGATGCCTGTGAGCTTGGGGGTAGAATATTTTCACACGGCCTCTCTCATTGCCGACGATCTTCCTTGCATGGACAATGACGACGAGCGCAGATCCAGAGCCGCTTTGCACAAAGTGTTTCACGAAAGCGTCGCCTTGCTCGCAAGCTACAGCCTCATCTCTGCCGGCTATGAGTCGATCTACCGCAACGGCCAGATCATGAAAAAACACCCCTTATTTGCCTATCAAAGCGACGCAGCTTCCGTCCTCGCTCTTGAGGCGGTTTCAGAATGCGCGGGCATTCTAGGGGCTACAAACGGCCAATTCCTCGATCTTTTTCCGCCCGATCATTCTTTAGAGACGATTTTAAAAATCATCCGGCAAAAAACAGTCTCGCTCTTTCAGCTCTCCTTCTCTCTCGGCTGGCTTTTCGGCGGTGGAGACCCTTCCAAACTCTCCGAAGTCAAAACGTGCGCCGCCCACATGGGACTCGCCTTTCAAATCGCCGACGATTTGCAAGACGACATTCAGGACCGAGAGCAGCAAAGCGAAATCAACATCGCTACAGTCTGCGGCCATGACTATGCATCGAATCTTTTTATCCAAGAAATGAAAAGCTTTGAAGCCTCCCTTCAAAAGCTAAACCTCTTCACCGCTCCTTTTCAACAAGCAGTCCAGCTTCTGTGGAGTTTATGTCCTTCTGAAGTAAAAGAATAGTAGCTTTGATGGGGCTCCACCCCAAGCCCCGCCAAAGGACTATGGGGCTCTGGACTCCTATTTTCTTTATATAAAAAACAAAAAGGATTCCAAAGGACGAAGTCCTTTGGTGGGGTGCGGGGCGAAGCCCCGCAGAGCGAGAGATTAATCAGCTGAGAGGGCTTCTTCTTTAGCTGCTACAGGAGCTTTGGGAAGAGGGCCTTGGGCCAGTTTGGCGTGGATGGTGGATTCGATTTCCTGGGCCAATTTTGGGTTGCTTTTGAGTTCTTCGCGTGCGGCTTCGCGTCCTTGGCCGAGGCGGGTGTTTTGGTAGCTAAACCAGGTTCCTTTTTTATCGATGATGCCTCGCTCGACGCCGATGTCGATGAGAGAGCCGATGTGAGAGATGCCCTCGTTGAAGAGGATGTCAAACTCGGCGGATTGGAAAGGAGGGGCACATTTATTTTTGACGATTTTGACTTTTACGCGGGAGCCGACGTCAAAACCGTTGTCAGGTCCTTTGATGCCGCCGATGCGTCGGATGTCCATTCGGATGGAGGCGTAGAATTTAAGAGCGCGGCCCCCAGTGGTTGTTTCCGGGTTGCCGAACATGACCCCGATTTTTTCTCGGATCTGGTTGATGAAAATCGCGCAGGTGTTGCTGCGAGAGAGCGTGGCGGTCAGCTTTCTGAGAGCCTGCGACATCATCCGGGCTTGCAGACCCATGTGCTGATCGCCGATTTCCCCTTCAAGCTCTGACTTAGGGACAAGAGCTGCGACCGAGTCGACGACGATGACGTCGACGGCGTTGGAGCGGGCGAGCATCTCGGCGATGTTGAGAGCCTCTTCACCGTTGTCTGGTTGGGAGATCATGAGGTCGTCGACGTTGACGCCGATTTTGGCAGCGTAGGCTGGGTCGAGAGCGTGCTCGGCGTCGATGTAAGCGGCAAGGCCTCCATTTTTTTGCGCATTGGCGACGATGTGCGTGGCGAGCGTCGATTTACCGGAAGATTCAGGACCGAAGATTTCGATGATCCGGCCTCTTGGAACGCCGCCTACGCCCAGGGCGAGGTCGAGCGAAATGGCGCCCGTTTTAATGACGCTGAGTCCTTGCGTCGAGGAGTGCTTGCCGAGGGCCATGATGGCGCCGTCTCCAAACTGCTTTTGAATGTGGGAAATGGCCAATTCCAGAGCTTTTCTTTTACCTGAGTCAGGCTGTTGATGTATCATGGGGTTTCCTTTTGAAAAAATGTCATTCTATGATGCATGATACACAAAAAATCAATTCTGTAGTGTAAGAAATGGTTCGATGGCTTTTTTTGAGTTGTTTCTTTTGCGCCTCTCTTTTCTCGGAAAGTTTTGTCACATATGAGTTTTCTGGAGGGCGGTTTGGAGATTGCCTTTTGTCGTATCTTCACGCGAAATGGCTCTCTTACACCTATCAAATTCCCCTTCTTTACCGGCCGTTTCCCTATTCTTCAGAACTTGCGCTGCATGAAAAAGAAAAACGATATCAGCCTTTTTATTTGTTAAAACACTCTATGGTGAAGTTGGGCGCCTCGCTGCCTTGTCCGGCGGGAGGATCTTGTATTTATGAATGTCCTTATTTTCCAACGATTCCGGATAATGAATGGGAAGATCCTCAAACATACCGTTTTTCGATTGATTGGAACAATGAGGAGTTTAAGAACATCGCGCGCGAAATGATCGCTCCCCTTCGGCCGCTTCAGTTGACGCTCCCCCCGAAAAATACAATCAATATCGCTCTTCATATTCGAGAAGGGGGCGGTTTTGAAAAGGGGCTTTTTCATTTTCCTTTAAAAATGCCGCCGCTTTCTTTTTATTTGGAAGCGTTTTCAAAGATTTTAGCCGAGTTTGAAGGGTTTTCGATTTACTGCTATTTATTCACAGACGCCCTCGAGCCGGCTCGATTGGCAAAGAAGCTGCAAAAAGCGGTTCCTCAGGGCGCCCCTGTCTTTATCGATTACCGAAAAAAGGGGAATCATCACGCGGCCAATGTTCTTGAAGATTTTTTTTCATTTTTTCACTTCGATGTGCTGATTTGCCCTCAGTCAAATTATAGCGGAGTCGCAGCGGCTATGGGCGATTTTGCCATGACGTATTTTCCTGTCGGATTTTCCCGAAATAAGAAAAAAGCGACGATTACAGAGAGCCGTTTGGAAAAAAATGAAGCTGTTTATCAACAAGTCATCAAAAGGGTGTCGCCTTGATCAAGTGGTTTTTTTTTCTCTTTATGCAACTATCCGGCCTGTTTGCCATTCAAGGCAAATCTAGCTACCCTTATTTAAGTGGCTATACTTGGGCATTTTTTGCCGACTGGAGACTGCTTGGGGAGGATTATGGAAGCGGGCCGGAACGTTTTGCTCCAGAAAAAGTTAGGCTCGGCGATACGGTCTTTGTCGACTTTAGTCTTTTGGATGTATTTATCAAAGATTATCTTCCCTACATTCCTTATCCTTTCATCATGATTACTTCGAATTATGGATATGAAGGGGACAGTTCTTGTCCTGGGCGGTTCGGCGAGTTAGCTCATCATCCAAAAATTTATGCTTGGTTTCTTCAAAATATAGATCGAGGGCTTGAAGGAAATTTAATTCCTATCCCTATTGGTCTGGCTAATAGCCATTGGCCTCATGGCAATACAACAATATTCGATCAGGCAAGATTCATTGCAAAAAATGTTGGGATTCCAAGAGATATTTCCGTATATGTTAATTTGACTCTCCGCCCTCAAAGAGAAGATTGCGTCCGTTATTTTCAAAGTATGGGATACAAATCTGTCTCTAACAAACCTTTTAGAGACTATTTATTCGATTTGGCTCGATCTAAATTTGTGATTAGCCCCCGAGGCAATGGACTTGATACCCATCGACTTTGGGAGGCTCTTCTTTTAGGGAGTTACCCTGTTGTGCAAAGTTCTACATTAGATCCGCTGTATGAAGACCTTCCTGTTGTAGTAGTGAAACGATGGGAAGAGGTTACTTTTGAATTTCTTGAACAAAAATATCGTGAGTTAAATTCAAAAAAGTGGAACTTGGATAAGTTATACGCCCCCTACTGGTTTGATAAGGTAAGGGGAAAGCAGAAAGAACTTCGAGAGTCTTTTGTTTTTAAGATTTAAATTTTTGCAGATTTTTCGAGTGGATGTGGAGGTTGTTGATTCGATACATTTGATTTTGATAAGTCATGTAAGGAACTTTTCTCCCTTCTTCGTCTACATGCCATTCAACCGGGAAAAAAGAGGCATCAAAAACACACCATGGATTAATCGCCCCAGGTTGTGATTTTTCAAAACCATGGATTCGGTCCCATCCGTCTAAGTATTGACCAAAAGCTGCTCCATCAAAAACAGAGTTGAATAAATGTAAATGATTGGAAAAGACGCTTGGATCTTTTGATAAGACAGCGTGGTTTCTAGGATAATTTTCTATCGTAATCGGCAATGAATCTACGATATTTTTGGGATTTCTTTTTTTAAATGTTCCGAGAGAGCTCATATCATCTTTATTTTTTTGGGCCAAACGAACCATTTCAGAGCATAATAATTGGAGAGGTTGGTGAGACGAAATATACATAAATCCAGGAACGCAATGATCGTCATTGTGCATAATAATTGCCATCCCTGGGTAGTATTGCATAAAAATAGGCAAAAGACTTTCTAAATCAACATATAACATATTATCGTATTCCATATGAAATACGTTTTTTAAATTCAATGATTCGATCGCTTCGCTTAAATAAAAAAATCGTTCGCTTGTGTGGTTCCAAAATCCATCTCGCCATTTGCGATCTAATTTAGATGCCATCTGAAAAAAAAGATGATCTTTAGATCGTTTTAAATTTTCAATAACAATATATGTGATTTTATGTTGGTCCATCGTCTTGGATTTATTTTTTAAAGCTTCAGAGTTGGCAATTAATAGGATGGGACATTCTTTATTAAATAATCGTGCTTGGCAGAGAGAGGCTTCTAGGTAATCTGGCAAATTTTTCCCAATATGAACAAACGCAATAGAATAGTTTGAGCCTAATAAGCTTAAGGTATAAAATAGGATTAAAAAAGATGTTATTTTTTTCATTCAATTCTCCTGTTTGTTTTGTTGGTAGAATGTTTTTAGTAGTTCGCGATGAATGAAGGTGTCGTGATTTAATCTTAATTCGTGGGTGGGGTTTTTTACTCTGAATTGAAAGCAGTTAGAATGAATGAGTTTTTCTTTTTTTTGTACAAAGTCTTTTATAGTGAGTAGATCTGTTCGATTATGTCGCGTAAGTTGAATCATTTTATTATTTAAAAAACGCCCCAATACGACATCGTCAAATTCCTGAACATTCATTAATCTGTGTTTGTTTTCTAATATCATTTTCACAACATCTTGAGATAAAATATAGCCAGCTCCTGAAATGATCATGGGTTGAAAATGAGGAATGCCAAAAGAAAAACAAAAGCGATGTTTAGGAAGAAAGCTCAATGTATGGAGCAGTCTGGGGAAAACATAAAAAGAGGAAAGATTTGTTCTTAAAAAATAATCATATTCCTCAAGGCGATCTTTCATAGCTTCTAAAGACAAGAGGGTTTTGTTAAGTATGCCGGGAAAAAGGCTCTCTTCCGTTCGAGACCAGATGGTATCGCCATCGATTTTATACTCTGCCTCCAGATAGGGATCTGCTTTGATAAAATAAGCGTCGACATGTTCTGGATCTAGATGCATGTAGGCTCTCCAGATTTTTTGAAGCTCTACATAGATGGGCTCATCATCATTGGCGATCACGAATACGAGGAGTTTTACTTCGTGTTCTGCATGGCAGTAAGCGGCAAGGAAAAATAGCATGCACCAGATCGTTCTCATGAGCTCCTTAACTATAAATTTTTTTTTGCAGGCCATCCTAAAGGAGTTCATTGTTTTCGTCAATGTATAGGAAAAAAAAAGCAAACCTGTTTCAATGACCAAAAATGGGGATTCCAAAGGGCGAAAGCCCTTTGGTGGGTTAGGGCGAAGCCCTTGGAAAAAGCTTTATCTACAAGGCGGCGATTCATGATTTTAGCTGGCGACATTGGCGGGACGAACACTCGCTTGGCATTATTTGATTCTTCTCGAGAGATGTCGTGCGTGAGAGAAAAAAAATTCCCTAGTAAGGAGTTTGCGGGACTCGGAGAGATTGTGCGTCAGTTTTTAAGCGGAGACTCTGTGTCTTATGCTTGTTTTGGCATTGCAGGTCCTGTACGAAATGAGCGCTGCCAAGCGACGAACCTTCCTTGGGTTGTCGATGCAAAGCAGCTGAGCGGAGAGCTTCATTTGCCGCGCGTTCATTTATTAAACGATTTGGAGGCGAATGCGTATGGGATTCGCGCTTTGAAGCCCGATGAACTGGTGTTGCTGCAAACGGGCAGCGGCCTGCAAAAGGGCCATCAAGCTTTGATTGCTGCGGGAACGGGGCTTGGAGAAGCGGGGCTTTTTTGGAACGGCCAAGAGCATTTGCCATTTGCCTCAGAGGGAGGGCATACGGACTTTGCTCCGCGGGATGATTTGGAAATTGAGCTTTTTCATTATCTTCGTCAAAAGTTTCCTCATGTATCGTATGAACGGGTGGTTTCGGGTCCGGGACTTTTTTTGCTTTATCAATTTTTGATAGAAACGGAACGAGGTAAAAGCAGCTCTTTCGTGCAAGAAGAGATGAAGCTGAAAAATCCAGGATCAGTTGTTTCTGAATATGGCAGGCTCGGCAAAGATGAAACTTGCGAAAAGGCTCTCGATTGGTTTTTGTCTTTGTATGGGGCAGAGGCAGGAAATTTAGCGCTAAAATATTTGGCGCTCGGCGGGGTGTACATCGGCGGCGGCATTGCGCTCCATCTTGTAGAGAAAATGAAAAGCGGTTTGTTTCTTCCCTCTTTTTATCAAAAAGGGCGCTTTAAAGATCTGCTCTCCTCGATTCCGATCTGGGTGATTATGAATGATAGGGCGGCTCTTTTAGGAGCGGCTTATGTGGCGAGGAGGTTGAGCTCATGACGGCCGAACAGAAGAGATTGGAGGAAAAATACGAAGGTCCTGTCTTTCCTTGGGATCTTTGGGGGCCTTATGTGGCTGAAAGAGCCTGGGGAACCGTCAGGGAAGATTATAGCACAGATGGCGACGCGTGGAGATATTTTACGCATGATCAAGCCCGCTCGCGCGCTTTTCGCCGAGGAGAAGATGGAATTGCTGGTTTTTGCGACCGGTTTCAAGTGATGGCCTTGGCTCCTGTTTTTTGGAATGGAAAAGACCCTATTTTGAAAGAGCGGCTGTTTGGTTTAGATTCTTATGAAGGAAATCATGGAGAGGATGTCAAAGAGATCTATTATTACCTCGATGCCACGCCGACTCACAGCTATTTGAAATATTTATACAAATATCCTCAAAGTCCCTTTCCTTACGATCATCTGGTAGCGGAAAATGGCAAGCGCAGCGTGAAAGAGCGCGAATATGAGCTCATGGATACGGGCATCTTTTCTGAAGATCGGTATTTTGATCTTTTTGTTGAGTACGCCAAAGTTGACGCTGAAGATATTTGCATGAAAATCGAAGCGGTGAACCGCGGGCCCGAGCCGGCAGAACTTTATATTTTGCCCCATCTTTGGTTTCGCAATCAGTGGTCTTGGGGAGAGGTTCCTTTAGAGCAGCCCGTTTTGTTCGCAAATAGTCAGGGAAAAGAGGCGCTTTGCATTACAGCCGACGATGCTAAGCTCGCCTCGCCAGAGCATTTGCTCTTTGATTACCATCTAGGCAAAAGGTATTTTTATGGACCTGCTGGCGGAGAGTATCTTTTTACCGATAATGAGACAAATAGGGAAAAAATTTTCAATGAATCCAACGGAGCGCCATATGTTAAAGATGCGTTTCATCGTTATTTGATTGGGAAAGAAAGCGCGGCGATCAATCCTTCTCTAAAAGGGACAAAAGCGGCTTTGTCTTATCATTTCCCGTCGATTGCCCCTGGGAAAAAAGTTTCTCTTGTTTTTCGCTTTTCAAAACGGCCTTTGGATTGCCCCCTAGCCGATGTGGAACGTATCATCGCCCAGAGAAAATTAGAGGCGGACGCGTTTTATGAAACGGTCTATCCTAAGGGAGCGTCATCTGAAGAAAAAGCGATTCAGCGCCAAGCTCTCGCTGGCATGATTTGGAATAAGCAGATCTATCTTTTTGATGTGGGGGCCTGGCTGCAGGGCGACAACCCTAAAAATCCTCCCCCTGAGCTTCACAAACAGATTCGCAACATCCATTGGCGCCACATTGTCTCGATGCGGATTTTTTCCATGCCGGATAAATGGGAATATCCTTGGTTCGCCGCTTGGGATCTCACATTTCATGCTCTCGTCTTTTCTCAAATTGATCTGCAGTTCGCTAAAAATCAGCTGTGGATGCTTCTCTTTGATCAGTTCCAACATCCCAATGGCGCAATTCCTGCCTATGAATGGGAATTTAGCGACGTAAATCCTCCAGTTCAAGCTTGGGCTGTGATCAAGCTTTTTGAATATGAGCATGAAAAGTTTGGCGTCTATGATTATCCCTTTTTGGAAAAGTGCTTTCATAAGCTCCTTTTGAATTTTGCCTGGTGGGTCAACAAGGTGGATAGTTTGGGCCACAATATTTTCGAGGGCGGTTTTTTGGGCATGGACAATATTGGGTTTACAGATCGCTCTGCAAAGCTTCCGCCAGGTTTTCTTCTCGACCAAGCCGACGGTTCTGGCTGGATGTCTCTTCTTTGTCTCAACCTCATGCGCATCTCTCTTTTGCTTGCTAAAAACAATCCGATCTACGAAGGGCTTGGCATAAAATTTTTCCAGCATTTTGTCTACGTGACAGCCGCTATGCGGAAAGGATATTGGCGCCCTTACGATCTTTGGGATGAAGAGGATGGGTTTTTTCATAGTTTTCTTCGCCATCCCGACGGCAGCTATGAGCAAATGAAGATCCACTCTCTCACGGGCATCATCCCTTTTTTCGCCTGCGACGTCTGGGATGAAGAGGAGCTTAAGCAGTTTCCGGAATTTTATTCTTCTTATGAGTGGTTTATAGCTAAAAAAAGCGAGCTGACGAATAAGTGCATTCAAAAAGTGCCCCACTCGCAAGGAACAAAGTACATTTTTGGCCTTCTCTCCGCAACGGAAACAAAGCGGTTTTTAGAGCACATCTGGAGTCCAGATGAGTTTCGCTCCGAATTTGGTCTTAGAAGCCTTTCTAAGTACCATGAAAACAATCCTGGACGCCTTGAAGACACCATCTTGAACTACGAACCCGGCGAATCGCTGGCCAAGATCAAAGGGGGCAATTCCAATTGGCGCGGACCTATTTGGTTTCCTCTCAATTACATCTTCATTGATACGCTCAAACGTTTGGGCCGGATTTATCAAAACAGCTTGGAAGTTCAAGTCGGCGATGAACCGAAAGTCAATCTTTTGGAAATGGCCCGCTCTTTTGAAGAACGGCTGCTAAAATTGTTTAAAAAAGACGCCGACGGCCGCCGTCCTGCCTTCGGCGATGATGAAAAGTTTCAGACTGATCCTCATTTTTGTGATTACATTCTCTTTTATGAGCATTTCCATGGCGATACTGGTCGAGGTCTTGGCGCTTGCCAGCAGACTGGCTGGACGGGACTCATAGCCAAACTGATCGAAGATTTGCGTAAGCCTATTTAGTTTAACTGTTTGAGTCGTTTTTAGAACCGTTAAGCATGTTTTTTTTGTTATATTATTTTTTGAAATTGTTTTTTTTAATTAATATATCTTCGTTTTTATTTGTTTTTAATTTTTCTTTTGTGTATATTAATTGTTGAAATTAAATAAGCATTTAATTATTTTGCATTATTTCTCAATGGCTGTTTTATACCGTTGGTGACTCAAGAATCGGCTATTGGAGGGGTTCAAAGCGCCAAAAATCGATTGGGGCAAAGTGGGTTGTATTACCTCATACTAGCCCACTTTGCCCCAATCGATTTTTGGCAGCGATCTCCCGTCCAACAGCCGATTCTTGAGTCACGAACGGTATAGGAGCGATTGAGGTGGAACCTCTATATTAAGGAGAATCTGTGAAAAGAAAACCTCTGCTTAATTTATTGCGTCGCTATTCCTCTTCATTTTCAGAGGAAATGGACTTCAAAGCCCGTATGCTGGCTTTTGTAGAGGTTCATGAAGATTGTTTTGAAAGATCATTGGAAATAGGGCACGTAACGGCTTCTTGTTGGTTGCTTAATCGAGATGGTTCTAAAGCGCTACTTTTACATCATGCAAAGCTTGATCGTTGGTTTCAGTTAGGTGGCCATGCAGATGGGCATCCAAATGTATTGGAGGTCGCTCTCAAAGAGGCTCAGGAAGAGTCCGGCATCCAACAGATTCAGCCGGTTTCTAGCGAGATATTCGATCTTGATATCCATTTAATTCCAGCAAATCCTAAAGAAAAGGCTCATTTCCACTACGATGTTCGTTTTTTGCTTCAGGTGGTCAGTGATGAGGAAGTCAAATCAAATCGGGAGTCTAAACAGCTTCTTTGGATAGGCAAGGAGTTGAAAGAATCTCCTACCGACAACCCCTCGATTCTTCGTATGATGACAAAGTGGGGCCGTCTTATTTAGAAATGATTTAAGGCAAAAAAAAACCAGGCTGGCGCATTTCTGCCCAGCCTGGCTGAGTCTAAGTCAACTGCAGATCTCGATTAGAAATCGAGTTTCGCAGAGACTGTCAAACCGTGCATATAGAGGTTGCCGTTTGTCACTCTGCCTGCGCTAGGTTGAACGTCGTCGAAATTCTGGCGGAACAGGTTAGCGCCCCAGAACACTTGGAAGTTATAAGTTGCAGCGAGGTCGATGTGCCAGTTGTTGCAATCGAAATAAGAACCCCAGCCAAAGCCGTATTCGAGAGCCGCATGAGGCATCAAGAAATCGGGTCTTGAGAATTGGTAGTTAATGGTTGCTGGAGCAGCTCCAGTTCCTTTCAGTTGTTCTTTAGAATTTACAGTCTGCACTCTTGTGTAGAGGATGTCTACAGAGCCGTTTCCGATCATTCTAAAGCCTTCGCCGATCATCCAATTGGTGTTCAAGCCGCCAAGGATACCAGCACCCCAAGAAGCAAAATTCTGTCTTTGGCCGTAAGTGCCGTTGAAAGATCCAGGTGTTCCAGTTCCGTCTCCAGCAAAGTCTTGGTCTTTATACTGGGTAAACCATGCAAATCTTGCACCGAAGATCGAACGGAAAGTCAGCTTTGTACCTACATAATAAGTACGAGCAAGAGCTGCATCCAAAGCTTGGTATCTTAATTTCCACTCTTGAGCACCTGTATTAAATGCACTTCCGTCTAGCAAAACTGGAGTGCCGCTTGTTGGCTGAACTGAAGCGTTCGTAATCTCTGGTGCAGCGAGCGCATCTTTGGATGTAGAAGTAGAAGTCGTGCTGTATAGCCATGTATATTCTACATAACCATCCCAGTTATCATGATCAAAGTTCATGCCGAGCATAACTTTGAAGCCTGGCTTATACTCAAAATCATGGCCTTGAACATAACCAGTTGTTATATCGCCAGCGCCTGTACCAAAGTTGGAATTTCCATCTACATTCATAGCGAAATCCATGTCATCTTGCATTGCTTGCCAATAGATGAAGCTTGCGCCGGCATAGATATCCCAGCAGCCGCGTACATCTACTCTAGCAGGAGCATTGTAAGCAGGAATGAGTTGGATTTGTGGTACTGGCTCGCAGCAAGGCTTTGGTGGGCACTTGGGTACTGGGCAAGCCTTTGGGGGCTCAGCAGGCTTTGGACGGCAATTGTCCGCAGCAGCCACTTGTGATGATTGACCAAAGATTGATGTAGCCGCTACGAGCGATGCTACCATCCATGGCATTGTTCTTGTAAATAAGTTCAGCATTTTTGCTCTCCATTTTGGACGAAAGTGTTTTTGTAGTTCTTTGTTTTTAGCTTTCGCTAAGATAAACAATCGACAATTTTCCCGAAATTTTTCCCGCATCACACCACAACGGACGAGACGCAGAAACGATTTCTGTTCACATAGGGAATGTTAAACTCAACTTGAAAATTAAATCAAGCGAAAGCGAAAAAACTTTTTTATTTTCCCCGGAAAACGGTTTTTGGCACTAGCGTGCGGGCGTTTTTTTTTGCCTCCCATTTTCTGTGAAGTTGTGAAAAAACTTCTGCGCTTTGCAAGTTTTTTCTGATGTTGTTAGAGTTTTTTGTATATTCGGGTTCATGAAATTTTGCGCAGTTTGTGGAAATGTGGTTTTTCGGTGCGCGGAAAAAAATGGATCGCCAAAGATGAGGATTTGCACATGTTTTCGAAAATGATGCGTTGTCTTTTTGCATGTTGGACCTTTCCCGCTATATTGTTGGCGGGGGTTGATAGCGGTTCTATTTTGCTCTATAACGATTCGACATTTATTTTAACAGCAATTGTGCAAGCCGCTGACGGAACGTACCTTGGGCAGTACACAATTCAGCCAGGTCAGCAGAAAAATGTGACGCAGAACCTATTTCCGACGCCTATTTTACGGCCGGGAACCCCTCAAGTGTCTTTGACGCCTTATACGGTTATTTGGCAGTGTGCATCTGGGGGACATTATTGTTCATGCATAGGAGTGTCGCCGGGTTCTCTTGTCAGAGCGAGCGATTGTCCTGGAGCGCATTTTTGCAAACCTAAAAAGAAAGAAAGCCAAGAAACGCCTTCTTCGACATTAGAAAAAAAGAAGTGAGATTAAACGAAGACTACGCAATGCATCGGTACGTCCCAAGGATCTGGGACTAAACTGGTTGTTTTTTGTTCAGCAAAAGCTAGACCCATGAAAGGGCAGCTGATTTGTTTAAGAAGCCTATCGTAATGGCCCTGCCCGTAGCCGAGACGGTGAAAGGATGCATCGAAAGCAAGGCCGGGAACTAATGCTGTTTGAATGGTATCGATATTGATTTTTTCGCATCGATCAGGATTGGGCTCTGCTACGCCCCAAGAAGAGAGGCGAAGATCGAGCGAAAGGTCAAGTACGCGGTAAATGCCGAGCGTGTCGCCTTCTACTCGCGGCAGCAGAAGTGTTTTGGATTTGATCAGCCATGAGTTGAGTAGATGGGTGGAAATTTCCGAGCCAAAGGAAGCAAAGGAAAGGATGTTTTGAGCCTTGAGAGTGTCTTGCATCTGAGATAAAAGCTTTTGAGCTGCAACGCTCTTTCTCGACTCTGGGATGGAGCTGCGCACCGTTTTCCAAAAGAGCCTGAGTTTAGTTTTCTGGGTCAATGGGCTTTCCTTTGTGATAGATCACTTTTCTTAGAAAAACGCCTTGTTCGTCATAGAGAGTAGCAAGTCCGTTTCCTTGGATCACTGTTGAAATAGGCTCTTTTGTATTTTTCTTAAAATACTGTCCTTGAAGCAAAACGTCATGTTCATATTCTTCAATCAGCATTAAGCTGCCATCTTCATACCAACTGCAAGACGTTCCGTTTTTTTTGTTGCGGGCCCACTCTTTTTGACTTTCCAGGCTTCCATTTTTATACCAGGTCTTGACAACCCCATGGATCATATCGTCATTCCATTGAATGGATATTTTGGGCGTTTCAGGTTTTCCTGATTCGGCAACGCTATAGTAGGTGATTTCTTCGCCATGCTTTTTTTTATTCTTGAGCCGATAGGAGAGTAAAAGCTCTTGCGTGGGAGAAAAGAGTTTGACGAGGCCTTCTTGCTTGCCCTTTTGGATTTCTACTTGTTGAAATGCAAGGGCGTCATCGAAAAATGTCTGGAATCCATGTCCATTTTGAACAGATGAGATCTCTTTTCCTTCGAGGGTAAAATAGGCTCCTTTTTGCAAGGCGTCGTCTTTATATTCTTCTGTCCAAAAGATTTGCCCTTCAGGGCCGTAGCCGAGACTGATGCCTTGTTTAAGACCTTTACTGTAGGTAGTTTTCTCTTTGAGCTGGCCATTGGGGAAGTATTCAAGCATATCCCCTTCGATGAGATTTTGGCGGTAGGGAACCTCTCTTTGCAATTGGCCGTTTGGATAGAAAGAGAGGCTGGCTCCTTGCAAGGCGCCTTTGTCATAAGGAATTTGCGCCAGGAGCTTTCCTTGCTCGTTCCATACTTCGCTCATGCCGTCAAAAAGCCAATCCGATTGGGATCCTAATGTCACATCTGCAGAACCCCCAATCACGTAGGCGGAGATTTTTAATTGTCCTGTAGAAAACCACTCTTGGTAAAGACCTGATGCTCTCATGTCTTGAGCTTCTAAGTATTGCCATATGAGACCATTAGGGTGATAGGTTGTGATGATCGAATGATTTTTTCCCTCTTTTTTATAAACCCGGATCACTTTTTTAAACGGCTGGGAGGAGAGAAAATCGATCTCTTCATAGGCTTGAAGTTTGTCGGGGATGCTAATCGTTTCGGAAATGCCGTTTCGATCTTGGATTTGAATGCCGACCAAATGATCTTGCGGTTGGGGGCGCTGGCAAGAAGAGAAGATAAGTAATAATATAGATAGACAAGCTACGCTTTTCATTGTTTTTTAAATTCTCTTTTTAATAGATCTAATTTTACTTCAAATGTTTCTTGTTTAAAAGGGGAAGTTTTCTTTTTAAGATAAAAGTTTGTAATGATCATTTGAGGGCTTTTAGGGTGGGGTTCGAAGGAATCTATCCGGACATTTTCAATGAGGGAGAGGAGATGTTTTAGGTCCTGTTCGCTCATTTCAACTGTTTTTTTCATTTTTTCTTCGGTTTCCTGGCAGAGAGCTGATTTTTTGATCTCCTCTTCAGTAAAAGAAATTTTATTTTTCCCCTTGGTTAAATAGGCGAGCCTTTGTTTGGCCAGCTCGGTTTCTGCCAGGGCTGGGTGGCGTTCATAGGTCTGAAGCCAGTTGATTTCTTCTTCAAGGAGCTGGAGCGATTCGATGTGTTGATCGATAAAGTAAGGCTCTGTTTCAGAATATCTAGACAAAAAGCGGTGTTTGTCCGCCCGTTTGTTGAGCGATTTATAAGCTTTCAGCAAAGTGGTTTCGTATTGATCTTGAAGAGCGTTTCTATATAGTCGTTTTTGCACGACGTAAAGGTCTGTGCATAAGAGCGGAAAAGAGATAAGGAGGAAGGTAAATAGGGGTCTGATCTTTGAAAAAAAGAAAAAACCGATCCGTTCAAAAATCATGAGGCGCCCTTTGTTTTAGAAAAAATGTCGCTTTATAGTGCTGAGAAGAGGCTTCCCATCCAATCGCTTGCTTTGTGTCGATAAATTGATCCTCTTTTAATAAGGCCTCGTGTAATTTTCGGGCATTGGTCGAGTTGTTTGTTGCAAATTCAAGATCCACTTGCACTTTGTACTCTTCTTTTAAAGAACCGATTTTCGGAAAATGAACTAATCGATAGGACATATTTTTCCATTCAATCGGATCTCCCTGATCTGCAAAAGCCGTTAGAAGAGGATGATGCGAAAGCCAGTCAAGCAGCTCTGCTACTTTGGGAACTGTAAGCGTATAGGAAGGTTGTTTATCTATGTCCTCCAAGGCTTTCATCCATTGGCGCAGGATGGTGGAGACGGGATGTTTTTCCGCCATCAGAGAGGCTTTGAGCTCAGGGTCGTGGCGAGAGAGAAGTTTATCTATCGATTGAATCATGGATTGTTCTTGATATCGGTCTGCATATTGGCTCCATGTCCATAGGCTTGCGCTTCCCAAGAGCGAGCAAAGAAAAAGACATAGTGAAAACCATCCAGCTTTTTTCCAATTTTTTCGCGGGAAAAACTCGTGTTGTAAAAATTGAATCGACTGATCATCGGGTAGAGTTTCTTCTAGGGCTAGACCGATGCTAATGGCATATTTGTGTTCTTCTAGAGGGGGAGGAAGTTTTTTTTCTGTTGTAATGGCGTCTTGTATGCTTTCGAGCAAATATTCTCGAAGGTGGACGAACACATCTGTTCTTCCTGTAAAGAAAATAGGGCACGAAGGCGATTGCCGGGAAAAAGCGTAAATGACTTTTGCTAGTTCTTTTCTTTTTTCTGTTAGTTTTTGATAAAGATGGGGATTTAGTTGAGATTTCAGTTGCAATACATCGATTTGTTTAGCTACCTCTTCTACTTCTTTTTGCAGCAGTGTTTTTTTCCGATCTTCCCAGAGAGCTTCCAAAAGTTCTTCAACGCCTCCTGAAAGAGAAAAAGATTTTTTAAGCCTTCCTTTTTCAATCCATAGGCAAGTCCATTCGCTTGAACCGAGATCAACGAAAAAACCTTTCTGCAGGCCCGGATATTTCCAAAGAGCGTAACGGACGAGAGCTTGCGGCACTGCAGCGACTCGATCTGGGGAGATTTCTAAAGAAGAATAAAAATTGAGGTGGGACCGAATCTCCTCTTTTAGAGCGGTAATATAGGTTGCTTCTGTGTTTTTTTCTTGCTTATTTTCGTAGAGAAGAGCGGCTGACAGCACTAAATCCGGAGGCAAATGGGACGTCGTTTCCGATTGGAACTGAAGGGCCTTTTCTAAATGCCGCTTTTTTTTGACTTTGAGAGAAAAGTGACGGATAAGCAGATCTTTTCCCGAGAGGCCTGTAATAATTTTTCCTCTAAAACCTTTTTTGTAAAGCAGCTTTACACCGGAATCGAGGCCTAAAATTTCAACTCCTCGGCTATTAAATCGAAGGTAAGCGACGAGAAAGTGAGGGTGATCCTTATGAATGCCAACTGTTTGCATGAACGAATTTCCTGTAATGTAGATCATTTTACCTGCCTGACGCTTTTCAATCGAGGAAAGGGAATTTTAATCATAAAACTAAAAAATGTCTTACTATCTTTTCTCAGCATGACGAAAAATCTCCAGGCAGACTATACTCTTTGGGAGAGGAACTTATGGACATAAAAAATTATTTAGCATCGACAATTCATCTTTTATTCGTCAGTTACACAATGTGCATTTTCGTGCGGATTGTGATTTCTTGGTTTCCTAATTGGCAGCGCTACCACTTTTTTCGGTTTATTGCCTTTTGCACCGATCCTTTTTTAAACTTTTTTCGCCGTATTCTCCCCCCTCTAGGAGGAGTCTTGGATCTGAGCCCTATTCTCGCCTTTTTTGTTTTAAGAATTTTAGAGACTTTTCTTTTGAGTCTACTTCGATGAAAAAACCGGCAAAGCTCACGTTTGGCTCTCTCTCTTTGCCTAGCAATATACTGTACGCCCCTTTAGCTGGCTGTTCCGATTTGCCGTACCGGCAGATGTCTTGCAAATATCGGCCGGGCATTGTCTATTGCGAAATGGTAAAAATTGATGCTCTCGTCCGCCATCATCCTGACACTTATCATCTTCTCGACTATACTCCTGACATGCATCCGATCGGCGCGCAAATTTGCGGCAGCAAACCCAAGATGGCAGCAGAGGCTGCTCGGATTATCGAGAGTTTGGGGTTCGATGTCCTCGATTTTAACTGCGGCTGTCCTGTCGACAAGGTGACTAAAGATGGAAGCGGCTCGGGCATGTTGAAAAACCCCCAGCTGATCGGCGAGGTTCTTTCCCAAGTCATCTCTTCTGTCAAGATCCCTGTCACAGTCAAAATTCGGGCTGGTTGGGACGAGCAGTCGATTAACGCTGCAGAAATTACCCAGATCGCCGAAGCCGCCGGCGCAAAAGCCATCACGATTCATGGCCGTACTCGCGCTCAAGGCTACAAAGGGCCCGCTAATTGGGACTACATCCGAGAAGCAAAAGCGGTTGCTAAACAAATCCTAGTCATCGGAAATGGGGATGTTTTTGACGCCGAGAGTGCATCAAACCTCTTTTCCCACACGCAATGCGATGGCATTTTAGTCGCTCGAGGCACCATGGGACAGCCATGGATCGCAGAAGATATTCGCCGCCATCTCGCCGGTCAAGCTCCCCTCTCTCATACGATCCAATTTTATAAAACTCATCTTCTCGAACATTTTGAAGCCATCATCCAGTACCAATCAGAAAAGCAATCCCTCCTCGACATGCGGCGCGTAGGATGCTGGTATCTAAAAAAACTCGAAGGTGTCAAATCCCTTCGCATGCAAATTAACCGCGCCTCTTCCACTGCAGAAGTTTTCCGCCATCTCGAAGATTTCCCTTGGGAAACAGCAAAAATTTCACAACAAGTTCCAGTTTTTGAGGAATAACTTTTTTCTCGGGGCTTCGCCCCAAACCCCACCAAAGGACTGCCGTCCTCTGGACTCCTTTTTGTTTTTATATAAAAAAAAATAGGAG
>JAJXYX010000034.1 GCA_021780355.1 bacterium
TGGGCTAGTATGAGGCAATACAACCCACTTTGCCGCATTCGATTTTTGGCACTTTGAACCCGTCCAATAGCCGATTCTTGAGTCACGAATGGTATATAGCGCTTCAGCTTTCTTCGGTAAAGCGGCAAAAAAAATCTTTTACAGAAAATGAGCGATGGATTACTTTTCTTCGGCAACAATGATTTGCTTAGGAGAAAAGGTATGTCTGTAAGATCTGTTTCTTTGATTTTTTTAGCTATAGATGGCGTTTTAATCAATCGCTTTGATGAAAGAGTGAGCGGCCGAATTGCTTTGGAAATGGAAAATTTGTACCAAGAAGGCTTGGGATTGGGATATTCCGAGAGCTTGGTGTATAAACGGGCAGTGGCGCGTTGTTTTTCTTTAGTAGCGACAGCCTCTTTAAAAAATATGATCGATCGAGTTCAGCAAGCAGCAAAGACGGCTATGCATTCCCATCCTGAAGAATCGGTTGGCATTGTGATCTCTTCTTCCTGGAGAGAGGATGGAG
This sequence comes from bacterium, assembly GCA_021780355.1. Lineage (GTDB taxonomy): Bacteria > Chlamydiota > Chlamydiia > Chlamydiales > SM23-39 > SZAS-17. Next base: position 509 of record JAJXYX010000034.1, read on the forward strand.
ATCTCGATACGTTGAAAAATTATGTGTTTGCGGATGTTTTTTTTCGAGATTTGATGATTGATAAAACACCTGATTCTGATTTGTCCCGCCAACTGGCTTTACGAGAAAAGAGCGAGCTGGAAATTTCCAGCATGCTGCAGGATCTTTCTAAAGAAAAATATGGATTTAGTTTGGACAATGACAAGGGGAGATCGATTGATTTTTGGCTTAGAGAAAATTATCAAAATTTGAAAACTCGTGAAGGTGAGAAAATGGAGCTCAAAAGCATTCTTATTCTTGATGATGATCCCTTTACAGAAATATGGGCTAGGTTTCCAAAACACTCGATTCAGGTAGGAGCGACTCTTTTTTCTCAAGAAGACGCTGATGTTGGCTACAAGATTTTGAGCGACATTCCTTTTTCTTCTGATGATTTTGTGACTGAGGAGGGCGTTAAAAAGTTTTTAGAAGAAAGAGAGATTTATCGAAGAGAACAGTGCGTTGTTTCTTAAGGCTGTCCTCATAGAGGTCTCAGCTCCAATTGGTTTATTAAATAGTCTTGGGTGCCGAGGCCTAAAGGTGTAGATAGGTTAAGACGGTTAGCCATAGAAACGATATGGCTTAGCCCTAAATGGCTTTCAAAGCTGCTGCTGAGAACGAAAGATACGTTTCGCTTCTGACACCAAGCACAAAGGTTTACGCAATAAGCAAGCCCTCCTTGCAAAGTAGGTTTGTAGATGAGAGCTTTGAGGCGAGGCAGTTGTTCGAGCTGCTTTAGAGACAGGTTGCGGGGAAATGACTCATCGATAGCGAGAGGGTGGGTAAACTTCGCTAAATCCTGAGGATCTGAAAAAGGTTCTTCTACATAATCGAAGGCATCTAGAGCAAAGGTGGAGAAAAAATGGAGAGACTCTTTTGTCTGCCAGGCGCGGTTGACGTCAATGCGCAAGTGAAAAAGATCTTTAAGTTGAAAAATTAACTCTTTCGCTTCGTTAAAAGATAAATGGCCTACTTTGAGTTTAGCTGAAACGTAACCTTCTTGGAGTCTTTTTTCAGCCTGCTTTAAGATCTCTTTGGGAGATCCTAAAAAAAGGGCGCTTTTGGGTGCTCTGCGCTCAGGAAGGGGACTGAGAAGAGAAAGCAGAGCTGATTCGAGAGCGAATGCAAGACTTGGATAAAGATTGAGCTCAACGAGCTGCTGAAAGCAAGTCGAGCTTTGCCATTTTCTATCTAAAATCTCTTGTTTTTTTTGCTGTATCTGCTGGGCTGCTTCTTCGAGGGTTTCCACGCTCCAGCGGGGAAGCGGAGCGGCGTCTCCGTAGCTTTTTTTGGCATCAGAGCTTACGAGTTCCAGGATCAATCCAGAGCGAGGAGGTCCTTGGGTCAAAGGTATTGTATAAAGCTCTACATCTAAATCAGTCAGCGTTATTCGATCTGCGATAGCCAATCTCTCACTCTTGTTTGGAAGAGGTGGGGCTGATCCCAAGGAACGCGGTGTCCGCTTCCGGGAACTACCTGAAAAGAGGAGTGGGGATGTGAGTAGACGAGATGTTTTGCGAGGGAAGTGTATTTTTCATCTTTCTCACCTGTGAGCCATAAAATCGGAAAAGGCAAGGTCGCAATAGTATGTCTTAAATCTTCTTGCACGCCGAGAGAGAGGCATTGCAAGGCATAGGCGAGCGTAATGCGGTCATAGTCTGCTTGCTTTCTTTGGAGAGGCTGGCTCGTAAGAAGGGTTCCTTGTTGGTTCCATGTTTGTAAGAGCGGGCCCCAAGGTTCCGCTAAAAAGCGCCTTGCCCATTGCTTGTCTTGTTCTAAACGGTGTTTTTTTTCTTCTTCGTCAGTCAGTCCTGGATGCGCTGAAATAATGATGGCGGCTTTCCAGAGAGAAGGTTGGTGGATTAAGGCGTGCAGAGCAAGTCTGCCTCCAAGAGAATATCCCATTAAAATATTTTGATGTGTTATAGATGTATCGATTTTAGATGTAAAGGCGGCGGCCCAAGCTTTTAGCGAGTCGACAGAGCGTTGTTGAAAAGGATCGACAGCGATGATCTGATCCACGTTAAAAGAGGAGGGGTCGAAAGAATTCCAGTCAGATTTGCAGCCTAAAAAGCCGTGCAAAGCGTATAATCTCAATTTGTTGGGAGCTTGTGTATTCATGCAAATAAAAATACTCTTTTCTCGAATGATAATCAAGGGCACTTTACTGATCGGTTTAGCAGGATGCTATAAGAACCACCTTTATGTCCAGCAAGAATGGGTGAATGTGAGTTTTTTAGCTAGCCGCCATGTAGGTTCTCCTGATCCTAGGTCTGAAAATCCCCCGGATGGACAGCGTCTTTTAATTGCATGGCATTTCCCTCGCTGTTTATTGGAAGAGCATTTACATATGCTGATTACTGTTCGTCTTTGGGATCAGACGGAAGAGAAGGCAACAAGGCCGATTGAGCGAAGAAGAGGTTCTTTCGCTCTGGACTATCCGAATCCGGGCGACTGTATCGATCGGCGTATTTTAACTTATAAGGTGGAAGTCTTTACAGCATCTGGAGAATTGCTTGAAACATGGAAGCATCAGTTTTGGACAGAGTTCATTGAATTGCAGCCTGCCATACGGAGCAATGTTTCAGTCTCCTCCCAGTGTAAACAAGGATCGGTAATCGAGACTCCATAGGAGAGATGTTTGGGGTTTTTTAAAAGAGGCTGCCGGCCTGCAAACAGATGGCTTTCCATCATAACGCCGATAATCGGAGAATCTTTTTCGGAGGCTTGAGCCATGGACGAAAGAAACGCGTCTCTTTGTCTCAAAGGGTTTTTCTTGCTATTGCCATGAGCGCAATCGACGATTAAAGAAGAGGGCAGGCCATTTTGTTTGAGTAAAGTGGCCGCTTTGGCGATAGATTGGGGATCAAAATTGGGTTTCGCATCAGATCCTCGCAGCACAATATGCGTCCAGGGGTTGCCTGGAGTGTCTACGGAGCAGATCCTCCCTTGTTTGTCGAGGCCTATATGCGAATGTGCGGCTCTTGAGGTCAAAGCTGCAGAGACTGCCGTAGCCACGTCTCCTTGGGTATTGTTTTTAAACCCTACAGGAAAGGGCATGCCTGAAGCTAGCTGTCGATGAATAGGAGAAGCGGATGTGCGCGCCCCAATAAATCCCCAAGAGATCAAATCGGAAAAATAGTCGATGATCAGAGGGTCTAATAGTTCGCATGCGCAAGGGATGCGAAGTTGAGCTAGTTGGAGAAAGAGTTTTCTCGAGCGTCTGATCCCTTCTGCCAAATCATTAGATCCATCCAGGTGGGGGTCGTATAAAAACCCCTTCCACCCTAGTTGCGTTCTTGGTTTTTCAATAAACGCGCGCATGACGAGAAACCACGAATCTTGTAGTTCATTCGAGAGCTTTTGCAAACGAAGCGCATAGTCTATTGCCGACTCAGAGTCATGTATCGAACAAGGTCCTATAAATCCTGCGAGCAAAGGGCTTTTTTTTTGCACAATCAATTGACTTTGCTGACGAGCAAAAGCAATAAAGGCTTGTTCTTTCGGAGGCAAGGGGAGCTCTTGATGAATTTGCTCGGGCGAAGGAAGAGGACTCTTTTTTATTAACATGGTAGAACGATCGTAAAAAAAGTAAGGATTCCGCACAATAGTTGGCTCTCCATAAACGATTTTTTTAAAACAAAAATCTTGGGCACCTTTCAACAAGAAGAGCTATATACCGAAGAAAACTGAAGAATCGGTTTATAGGAGGGAGATCGCTGCCAAAAATCGATTGTCATAAAGGGAGGTAGTATCGAGGTAAGTTCCCCCCCCCCCCCCTTTTTTTATGACAATCGATTTTTGGCGCTTTGAACTCGCCTATAAATCGATTCTTCGGTTTTCTTCGGTATATGTTGAAAAGTTTCATTTCTCTCTATACACTTCATCTTTTTGGAGTGGGAAAAATGCCGAGAGAACAGGAGTTTTTGACCTTAGAGCAAGGAGAAACGACTCAAAATCAGGCGATCTGCGATTTAATTGATCAGGCAAAAGCTATATTTTTTGATCATGATGATACGCTGGTTGAGGCAATGAAAGCTAAATGGGCTCAGCATAAATATATCGCTCGGAAGTTTTATGGAAAAAAACTAACCGATGAAGAGCTGCGCCTTCATTGGGGGGCTCCTTTAAGTTCTCTTCTTAAACTCTTATACGGGACCCATCATTTGGATATTGCTATGTCTTATAACATAGCCATTCGAGATCGATTTCCAAAATTGCTTTTTAAAGATACTCTCTCCACGCTTAAATCCTTTCGGAAATTGGGTAAAAAAGTGGGGCTGGTGACTGCGACTTCTCTGTCTAGTCTGCAAAATGATTTTGATACGTTGGGTATTTCTAAGCAGCTCTTTGATTATATTCAAACGGAAGATGATACGATTTTTCATAAACCGGATCCTCGAGTATTTGAACCTGCCTTGCAGTGGTTAGCAAAACATCAGATCCAACCGTTTGAAGTCGTTTATGTTGGAGATCATTTAAAAGATCTAATCGCAGCGAAAGGGGCTGGATTGCATTTTGTAGGGGTTTCAACAGGCGTTATTTCCGCTGCCGAGTTTGCCAAACATCGAGCGTTTCATGTGCCTCGTCTAGGTTGTTTATTATACCTAAATGAAATCAAAGGTTGACCGATTCTTCAGCTTTCTTCGGTATAAGTGATTTATATTTAATTGAATGTGGTCTGATTTGTTCTTTAAAGAAAAAGCAGATCTCTTTTGGGTGCTTTTATAAGGGTAGAGATCTCAATTTTTCCCGCATTTCATGAAGTTGCTTTTCATTCTGTAAAAGGGCGTTCTCTAATTTTTCCACAACTTCTTTGGGCGCTTTAGATCGAAAATCTTCATTAGCTAATTTCATTTGCGTAGATTCAATGGTCTTTACTAATTTTTCCTGTTCTTTTTCCAGGCGCAAGCGCTCTTTTTGCTTTAAGGATTCAGGCATAGGGATAAAGAGTTTAAGTTCTCCTACAATGGCTGTAGCCCCAAACAAGTTGGGTTCTTGGTCTGCAAAGGTAATCTCTTGCGTAGGCGTAAGCGCCGACATCATGGAAGCGTGGTTTTGAGCCATTTTCACCTCATGTCCGGTTCCAATGACAACAAGATCCGTCTTTTCTGATGGGGGGATTTGCATTTCAGCTCGAATATTGCGGATAGCGCGGATCAGCTCTTGCATGCCGGCAAATGTTTTTTCCGTTTCAGGATCGATGTCTTTTTGTGAGATGTTTTGAGGGTAAGGGGCTTTAATACAAGCAGGGGAGTTTAAAGCTAAAACCGCCTCTTTGGTATAAGGATCTGCGTTTTCAGAAACGTTTAGGCCAGTCAATTGCTGTTGGAGGCGGGAAAAAAGCTCTTCGGTGATGAAAGGGGTGATGGGATGGAGCAAGCGAAGCGCGTGGGAAAGGATGATTGCGAGCAGCTTTTGCTTGTTCTTTTTAAGCCCCAAACTTCCCATTTTGCCGAATAATACAGGCTTGGCTAGCTCTACATAAATAGCGCAAAAATCGTTCCAGAAAAATTCATAGGCTCTTTGAGCGGCTTTATCAAACGTATACTCTTCGAAGCATCGGTTAATATCTGCAATCGTTCGATTTAATACAGAAAGGATCCAGCGGTCTTCTAGAGTGAAGAGTTCAGTTTGCAAACCTTCAGCAAACGTTTCTGAGCTCATGTCTTCCAAATTCATGAAGACAAACCGAGCGCCATTCCATAATTTATTGGCAAAATTTTTAAACTCTTCAAAGCGGCGCCGATCTAAATCGATCTGACGCGCATGTGTTACGCTTGAGCAAAGAGCCATCCGCATCGCATCAGTTCCATATTCCTCAATGAGTTCGATCGGATCGATGATGTTCCCTTTGGACTTGGACATTTTTTCCCATTTGGAACGGACATCTTTAGGCGGCTCTGCTCCTAAATCGTATTTTTTCTTTTCCTCGGCGTTAAGATAAGCGATCGAACCGTCTGCGTGTTCTCTCCAATACGATTTGCCATAGATCAAACCATGCAAAAAAGCCTCGTGAAAGGGAGGTTTTTGCTGAGTATATTCACCCATGAGGATCATGCGGGCAACCCAGAAAAATAAAATGTCATGTCCGGTAATCAACACAGAAGTGGGGTAAAACTTGTGTAAATCAGCCGTTTGATGCGGCCAGCCCATCACGCTAAAAGGCCAGAGCGCAGAGGAAAACCAAGTATCGAGTACGTCCGGATCTTGCGTCCACCCTTCGGGATCTTTCATCACCTCTTCAGGCAGGCCTTCTCCATCATAACAAAGAATTTCTCCTTTGCGATACCAGATAGGGATCTGATGTCCCCACCAAAGTTGCCTAGAAATGCACCAATCCCGTAAATTTTCGATCCAATGGTAATAGGTAGCTTCCCAATGCGGAGGGATTAGCTTGACCCGTCCTTCTCGAACGGCTGAAATGAGCTTGTCTTTAAAAGAGCTCATTTTGACAAACCACTGCTTAGATAAATAGGGCTGCAATACCGCCTTAGAACGGTAAGAAAGCCCAACCCGTAGTTTGTGAGGCTCGACTTTTTCCAACAATCCTTGCGCCTTCAGTGCCGAAACGATTTGTTCTCTAGCCGTCTCTATGTCAAATCTGGCATAGCGGCCGGCTTCCTCATTCAGCCTTCCGTCGGGACTCAAGATATTGATCCGGGGCAGATTGTGTCGATTTCCCGTCTCAAAGTCATTAAAATCGTGAGCTGGTGTAATTTTAACAGCTCCGGAGCCAAAAGCCGGGTCGACAAAGGCATCAGCAATGATCGGAATCGTCCTTTGCGTTAAGGGGAGAGAGAGCTTTTTGCCAATCAGATGCTGATAGCGAGGATCTTTAGGATGCACCGCAACGGCCGTATCTCCTAACATCGTTTCAGGTCTTGTCGTGGCGACGGTAATCGATCCCGACTGATCCTCCAACGGATAGCGGATATGCCATAAAAAGGAGTCCTTTTCCTCATACTCCACCTCATCATCCGATAAGGCCGTCTGAGCGACAGGATCCCAATTTACCAGATAATCGCCCTGATAAATCAACCCATCGTCGAACATTTTTTTAAAGCACGCGCGAACAGCTCGATTGCTCTGTTCGTCCATGGTGAAACGAAGGCGGGACCAATCGCAAGAGCAGCCTAATTTGCGCAGCTGATGCAAGATGCGGCTTTCACTCTGCGCCTTCCAATCCCAAACGTGCTGTAAAAATTCCTCTCTTGAAAAATCCTTCCTTCTCTTTCCAGTCTGAGCAAAAAGGTTCCTTTCCACCACCGTCTGAGTAGCAATCCCCGCATGGTCGGTACCGGGTACCCAAAGAGCTTCAAATCCCAGCATCCGCTTCCAGCGGATCAAAATGTCTTCCAGCGTGTCGACTAAAGCATGGCCCATATGCAAAACGCCGGTCACATTCGGAGGAGGGATGACAATGGTAAAAGGGGGCTTGGAAGAGTGTGCATCAGCCTGGAAGAATTTTTTCTCCTCCCAAAAAGTATACCACTTCTCTTCAACATCTTTCGGATCGTAAGCTTTAGGCCATGCACTCATAAGAAAACACAAAAAAATGAACAGGCAGGATCATATCACAAGAGGTGATTTAAAAAAAGATGGGGAATAATTTTTGGGAGAAATATTGTTGTTGGGTCAAAAAAAATCGATTTATGAGAAATAAATATGATTTCTACATTAAATTGAAGTTGCGCGTAAAATGCTTCCCAGTAGAATTTTTCCTAAAAATTCAAATTGATGGGAAAGGAGATCTCCGGATTTACGCATTGCTGTTTTTGTTGTTTTGAGAGAACTTTCGTTTAAGAATTTTTTTTTCTTTGTCTAAGCTCGACTTTGCAACTTTTAATTGCCTAGCTCAAGCCGCCTGAAGCACCCGCTTTACTATGACCTCGGCCCATTCCGCCATGTCAGGTGTAATATTTCCCCAGGAAGGGGTGATTTTTGCCTTCCCTG
>JAJXYX010000070.1 GCA_021780355.1 bacterium
TTGCCAGCTTCTAAAATTTTGGCATCAATCGGCTTGCGTCTTGACATAGGATCCTCCTCAATTTGAGGAACTTACTATGCCATATTAGCACATCTTCTATCAAAAAATTTTAGTTAAATCGCCCTGGTCGCTAGGCGGGTTCAAAGCGCCAAAAATCGATTGTCATAAAGGGGGGTTGTATTGCCTCGATACTACCCCCCTTTATGACAATCGATTTTTGGCAGCTTTCAATCCCGTCTAGCAACCAACTTTTGAATTCATTTCAGTATATAAAAAAACGTTAACTCGGCTTTGTGAAATTTCTATTTTTTTGCATGTTCAATTTTAAGCAATAAATCGAGTTGTTTTTGAAGTTCTGGCAGGTGTTTTTTTGCTGTATGCCAAAGAACTTTAACATCAACGCCAAAATACTCATGGATTAAAATATCTCGCATGCCGCACATCTCAACCCAAGGAATATTAGGATGGGCTTGACGAATAGATGAAGGAATATTTTTGCTCGCCTCTCCGATAATTTCAAAATTTCTAATCACTGCGTCTAAGATTAATCCATTTTGTTTAAATTGAGCCAAAGTCACATTTTCGGTATACCGTTCGATTTTTTCTATAGCACTTAAAATGTCTTGCACTCGAAATTTCCAAATTCTAGAAGACATGTTTTGCCTCCAGCAGAATTTTCTTTTTTAAAGCTGGGTGGAGAGCATCTTTTGTTACTAAATCAACTTCACAACCTAGAACTTCTTCTAAGTAATTTTTGATGCCAATAAATGCGAATAGCCCTTTTTTGGAGTCAAAGTCGATTAAAATATCAATATCGCTGGTTGGAGAGCTTTCATTTTTGGAGACAGAGCCAAAAAGAAAAATGGCTTGAGCCCCAAGGCTTAACAATTTTTTTTTATGATTAATCAATATTTTTTTTGCTTCTTTAAACAACATGACCACACCCCTTCAGCTTTCTTCGGTATAGTTTCATCTAGGAACCAACTTCGGAAGGCTGAATAGCATCATAACATTCGCTAGAAATAATTTCATAGGGTTGGTCCATTTTGAAGCAATCAACCCATTCACTATATTGAGGAAGATGTCTTTCTATCCAATAGCGGATTCGGTCTTGGAAGGTTGCTAGCTCTAGCTCTTGCTGCTCGGGAGCGAGGGGGGCGTATTCTCCGCAGTCAAACTCGACTACTTTGCCGTCGAGCACGCCAAAGTTTTTCTTAAATTCTGTATCGCAGTTTTTGATGTCGAAAGAGGCTCTTAGCGAAATAGTTTTAAAATAGCTTTGGATGAGCTGTTGGGTTTGTTTGGGATTTGTGCGGGCGCTTTGTGTTAGGGCAAGCGTTAGCGGCTTGCACGTTCTTTGCAAAACGAAGCGATAGCCGTCGAGGGGAAGTGTGTAGCGGCGGCCAAAAGCGTCTCGAAGTGGAATAGAGGGAAGTAGGTTATTTGTGATGTTCAGATGAGTGTAGATGAGGCCTGTTGCAAAAGGGGGGAGTTTGCTTGCGAGGTGATAGCCCCGAGCGCCTTTTTCGATGAGAGTTCGGTAGGGCTCTTGGGGTTTATGATGAAAGCGAAGATGGAATCGATAGGGGAAGACGTAGTTTTTTAGAGGTTTTGCGAAGATTTTTAGGACATATTGGCGATCTTGACTGAGAAACACATAAGCTTGAGAGCCTCTTTGGTATAAGGAAAAAGGCTGGCTTAAGATCAATAGGGTATGGGGATCTGGACGTTTAGGCTCCCACTCGGGTCGGTTGGGTAGATCAAGATGGCAAGAGGAGAGGCGAAACCCGCTTGTCCACTCCGCATAGTGTTTGGGGAGTTTTAGGCAGCCTAGAATGAGAAGAAAAAGCAAAAAGAGCGTTTTGAAACAATTCATGAGACCTTGGGAAGGGAAGTGAGTAGAGAGTGAAGAGAGTCTAAAATTTGCTCTTCGGGAATGTCTATGACGTGTGTTGGATGAAAAAGAGTTGACGCATATTTACTTAAAGGGCCCCACTGGCTGACTTTGACGCCGCCGAAGAGATGAAGAGCTGGTTTTTGCAGCGCAGCAGACAAATGCGCAACGCCGCCATCGCCTGCAAAAATCGCATCGGCTGAATTCAGAAGAGAGAGGAAATGAGGAAATTGTTTGGTGGCAAATAATTTATGCTCCATCGTCAAGAGCGAAGCGATCTCTTGCGCTTTGGCCACATCTTTTGGCAAAACGCTGATCGCGACGGCAAAAGAGGTTTCTTTGGCCAACCTATTGAGAAGATAGGCGAGGCGCTGGGGCGGCAGAGTACTTCCTACTCGGTTATTCGATAGGGAAATCAGCAATGTTTTTTGAGAAAAGAGGCGCTGTTGATCTACCGAGCGTAAAGTAGGATACAATCTTTTGGGAAGCTCGTTCATCTCCGGGTCGATGAGATGAATGGCTTGAAGCGCTTGGTGAAAAGGGTTTTGTTCTGCGTAGCGTTTGGGACAGTTGATCACAGCGCTATGCCAGCGATTTTGCACGTAGGCCATGCGATATGGAGCTCTTAGCGCACATAACGAAAGGTTCATGAGCTTCATTGGAGTTGTTTTAGCGGAGATCGCCAGATCAAATTTTTCTTTGCGTCTTTGCCAAGCTAACTTTGCGATATTGATATATTTGTTGCAGCCCGAGGGGATTAAAGCGACTTCATCGATTCCTTTTAAATAAGGAGCTAGACAAAAGCCGTTTTTCTCCACAAAGAGTGTGATTTTTGCCTGGGGCATCAGCTCTTTGCAGCGAAGAGCGAGCGGGATTGAACATAAAACGTCTCCAAGGCCGTTGCGCCGGAAAATGGCAATGCGCCGAATGGCATGAAAAGGGATCATGAAGGCGGCTTGAAGTTGAGGTGTTGATACAAGTTGTTTCGATTTCGCTCTTTCTCTTGATCGGTGGCCGCGCCTTTTTCGGCAAGAATGATGAGGTTTTCAGCAAACGTTTCAAAAGCTATGCGGATTTGATTGAGATCTTCGCGCCTCTTGTTATAAAATAGCTCTTGATTTTCTAGAACCCTTTGCTCATTTATATCTTTTTTTATTTGTTCTCGTAGAGCTTTTATATGCCGCGAAAGATCATGATATTCTTTCAGTGGAAAATAATCTTTGCAATCTTCAAGTTGATATTGGATTGAGAGCATGCTGCGATAGAGATCTTTGAGACTGTTTCTTTTGTTTTCAGTAGAATAGAAATCGCATTGATCCCAGATGCGCTTGGGCTGCATGCAAGGGGCGGAATAATTGAGAAGAAGAAGGGGAGATCCTCTTTCTAGTTCAAGGCTCCAGGCTTCTTCAACCCACGCAAAGCAGCGTCTGGCAAGCAGCGGATCTGCAATAGCTAGAAACGATGCGCTCATAGATAACATAGCAGCTATGGGCAAAGTGACGCATTTGCTTAACGCATCAGCAAAATAGCAAGCGCTATAGAGGACCACTCGGATCCAAAGTGAGATAAAGCCAGGGGCTTGCTGCTTGTTGCCCATTTCATCGATGGGGGCGTGATATCTTTCGAGCCGCCATGTTTTTAAAGCGCGCGTATAGCCTTGTCCAATAGCCCAATGTCCGCTGAACAAGTGTCCTAAGCGCAAAAGAATCCGGACCGCAAAAATCACGGGCGTTATGAAGAAGAGTCCAGCCATTTTACAGCGGATCTCTAGATTGTCGTCTCGCAGCATTCCATACTCATCGCCTGATCGTTTATGTACAACCCGTCCAGAGAGAGGTTCTTTTCTCTCATCAGTCCAAGCGGCTACTCCGTCTATGCAATCAAAACAGCATGTAATCATGGTTTTCTCAATTTATTCACAATAGATTCTAGATGCTCTATAAAAAGGTCGATCTCCTCTCTCGTATTGAACCTGCTAAGAGAAATGCGGATCGAAGAGCGGGCGAGTTTCCTGTCGACCCCCATTTGCGTCAATACGCGGGATGGCTCTAAAGATCCGGACGAGCAAGCAGACCCATGGCTTACCGCAATCCCTGCCATATCAAGGTGCATGAGAAGCGCCTCTCCCTCCACTCCTAAAAAGGCCGCGCCAACTGTATTCGCGATCCTTGGCCCCTCTCCATGGATATGCACATCGGAGATGCGGCTTAAGAGCTCTTTTTCTAAATGGCAGCGAAGATCCAAAAGAGTTTGCGAAATGTTTTCCTGCTCCCGCTCCACAATTGCAAGCGCTTCTGCTAATCCTAAAATACCTGGCAGATTTTCTGTGCCCGCCCGTTTTTGCATTTCTTGAGACCCACCTAAAAGCATGGGTTTGATTTTGAAATGAGAGCGGGCGATCAGCGCGCCAATCCCTTTTGGAGCGTGGAATTTATGTCCTGATAATGAAACTGCCGTGACGCCGGGCGGCATCGTAAACGGCTCTTTTCCGATAAAGGCCACCGCATCGATCAACAGGGGAATTTTGTGCCGCTCGGCTAAAGCTGCGATGTTTTCGAGGTCGATTTTTACGCCGGTCTCTCCATTACAGGCGGAAAAAATAAACGCTCGGGTATCGGGTCTAATCGCTTCTTCGATCTGTTCTACACGGGGAGCTCCCCATAGTCCGCAGGGAAGATAATCGACGTTCCAACCTTGAGCTTCCAACGATTGCACCGTTTTATACACGCAAGAATGTTCAATAGCCGTTGTAATGAGATGCCCTTTGCCCGCCAAGCTATGGATCATCAAATGGACCGATTCAGTCCCCCCCGAAGTAAAGGTGACCTCTTCAGGTTTCACCCCGAAAAAATGGGCTACCTTTTGTCTTGCTCCAGCCAGCAAACCTCTGGCTCTTTGCCCGAACGAGTGGACGCTTGAAGGATTCGCCGGTGGTCCGCCTAAATCCTCCATCATCGTTTTAAAGACGCGTGGATCGAGAGCTGTCGTTGAGTTGTTGTCTAAATAAATTTTTGTCATGTTCAGGCATGCATTGGATCATTAAGACGGTGATATTATCAGAACTTCCTTTAAACTTCGATTGTTCTATGAGTTTTTCTGCAGCCTCTTCTAAATTTGATGTTTTGCAAAGAATCTCTTGCATCTCTTGAGCCGATACCACATCGCTCAGTCCATCTGTGCAAAGTAAAAATAAATCGTCCGGCTCGTAGCTGCAAGAGGCGATCTCAGGGTCTGATTTGCTATGGGTTCCAATAGCTTTCGTAATCACATGTTTATAAGGGTAAGGAGTTTTACACTCCTGCGCTCTCTTTCCGTATCCTAGCCACTTTTCCAAAAGAGAATGGTCTTTCGTCAGCAAATCCAGTTTTTGATTTCTCCATCGGTAAATCCGGCTATCTCCCACATGCGCATAGACCACAGCCTCATGTGTCCAGTACAAGCAGCACAGCGTCGTGCCCATCCCAGCATATTTTTTCTGCCGCCGGCTCATTTGATACACCCACTGGTTCGCCGATTCAATCGATGCGTGCAGGGCCCTCATCATTTCCTCTCTTTCTCTCCTCTTCAACGCTAGCATCCTCTCCGCAAAAACTTTTGACACCTGCTCAACAGTCTCTTTCGCCGCCACCTCCCCAGCCAAATGCCCCCCCATCCCATCCGCCAAAGCAAAAAAACCCTCCTCAGGCCAAGCCGCCCACACGTCCTCGTTATTCGTCCTCACCGCCCCCACATCCGAAAGCCCATAAAATCGAAATGTCAAACGCATTGCGATATCCTCAGCTGGCGGGGCTCCGCCCCGAACCCCGCTAAAGGGCTGGCGCCCTTTAGAATCCCATTTGCTTTGAATTTTTCGTTCGAAAAATTCACAAAAAACAAGGGGATTCTAAAGGGCGCTAGCCCTTTAGCGGGGTTCGGGGCGGAGCCCCGTGGGAGAGGTGAGATGGAAGAATTAGCGCCGTAGAGCATAGGCGGTCTTTATAAGGGCCATCTTGGGGTGCCTCCTAGGAAGTAGAGGTTGAGGATGCTGAGGCCGTTGAAGGTGGCGTGGAGTGATATGGAAGCGAGGAGAGAGTTTTGCCGTTCGTAGACGAATCCTAGGAAGAGGGCTAGGATGAAAAGAGAGCCGATGATGGTGATATTGCCGAGTCCTTGTTCTGGGCTGAAGTGGAAGCAGGCAAAGCAGAGGGAAGAGAGGGTAATGGCGGCTGCGGGGCGGAAGAATTTACGAATATAGGTTTGTAAGAAACCTCGAAACATGAGCTCTTCAATGAAAGGGGCGAGGAGGACGATGGAGATGATGTTGAAGAGGAAAGAGAGAGGCTCATTCATGGTCATGCGAAGAAAATGGACGGCTGTTTGATCGGGCAGTTCTTTGACATGAAAAAGGACGTAGATAGAGAGATCGAGAAGCTGGCTTGCAAAGAGAAGCGAAGGGAGAGAGATGGCCCAGGCGGCCACTCCAATAAAAAAATCTTGGCGATACGAGGATGTTTTGGTAAGAAAGCGCCAGAGGGGATGTCGGATTTGGGGATTCATGGCTCTCCAAAAGAGGAGAAGAGAGAGCGCTGTGATCAATAGGACAGTCAGATTGATGATGACGGAAAATTGGAGAGGCGGCGTTGAGGCGAGGAGTTTTCTGAGTAAAGGCAAAAGAGGGGGAAGGAGGAAGGTGACGACCCCAAAGTAGATGGCAAAGACCGAAAGGACGTGGAAGAGAGAGAGAGGCGTGGAGACAAGATCCTGTCGGGGCGTCTCGAAAAAACCTTTGCGCCAGGCGAACCATAAAACAAGATAAGCGATCGCTCCGAGAAGCAAAACTCCCCAGAGCGTTGGCACTGTATCATTCATCTGCTTTTTGCCAGCAAGATGTAGTCGTTGAGGCGGGAAGAAATTTCTTGGGCGAGCTGAGAGTGAGCAATGCCCATAGGAGATGTGCGGTAGTCTTCCGAGCCCCAGGTTGTTCGATTATAATCGGTTGGCAAGAGAGATCTTGGAATATAGTAGGATTCTTTGACGAGCTCTTGCAGCACAATTTTGGGAGTGTGTCCGCGTAAATCGATGACGCGCACGCGCACGGCCATATTTAAATTGTTTGCAGCTTCTTGATTTGACGCTGACTTTTTTTTGCCTTTTGCACTGGGAGTGAGATCGTGCTGCACAAGTTCCATGAACACGACGAATTCCTGGCCTGCGAACTCATGCTTGATCCAAGAGAGATCTTGCGCAAAAGGATTTTTGCTCGAAGAGAAATCATCGATCGATTGAACGAAGATCGATTTTGTATCGGCAATTCGTTTAACGACCATGGAGGTGAGCTCTTCAGAAAGGCTCCAAGGTACATCGAAAGACGTCGTGTCAATCATGGATGCAATGGCAACGGCGGGTTTTGCTCTGCCATCTTCATGATAGCGAGTCATTTCATTTTTGCAGCTGTTGCAGCAACTGCTCATCAATAGAGAAGCTGCAAAAAGTGCAGACACATAGCGCATGATTGTCCTCCAATCGGTGGTATAAAGCGCCACTATAACCAATTGCTTATTTTAAGGGGAAGAACCTATCCCAGAATTTATAACATTTGCTTTTCGCGTCTTTTTTTACCAGATTTTGAGACTGCTTCGTAGACCATACTTTTTAAGTAGGCCAAGAAGCGGTTTCAAAATCTGGCGAGAAAAGTAAATGTTAAAACTTTTGAGATAGGTTCATAGGCTGCTTCAGTTCTGGACCCTCATCAGTTTTGTTCATTGGGTCTTGGAAGGACGTGGGCAATTGTTGCAGCAATCAAACCTGAGAGTACAGAAATAGCCGTCCAGGCGAATAGGAGCTCTGAAGCTGACATGTTCTTTAAGTCAATGAGGCTAAACTGTAGCACAACGCCCCACAGGAGTGTCGCTGCGCCGCAGGCCCAGTTAGTCGATCGCTCATCGCCGCCTCTTAGCTTGGCCATTTTTCCCACCATCGTTATTAAAGCTCCTATGGAAAATCCTGCGGCAGAACCTAAGATGAGTCCTCCGTTACTTTCAGTTGCCTCTTTCATTGTTTCCGCAGTTTTTGTTATGCATGCTGCTGAAGTGATGGCAGCGCCTATCCCGGGTGCTATATCTTGATTTTTCGCCAGGAATTCTAGTGCTGTGGTACTTAATCCAGGTAAATATGATAGCACGATTCGAAATTTTTGACTTTCCCATGCCTGAAAATAATTTTCCTTTCCTACTAATACAACTGCAATCGTTTGCGTTCCCATATAGACTCCTGGCACTACGTTTCGAAATATTGAATTGTCTGGCTCTGCTACTCCTAGATAACGAAGTGCTGTACGTGAGATCTCAGTCGCTAAGATCATTCCGAGGCCTATGTGTAAGGGGGTCGAAGTAAAAGAGATGAGATATTTTGTTAATATTTTGGTTCATCCGGGGAATCGGTACCTGCCCATAGAGGAATGAGCCTAGGGCCTATAAAAAATGATGAATTCTGATAGTGAATGGGTTACAAAATAAGTTAAGCTTCGTAGATCCAAAAAAAAAGT
>JAJXYX010000008.1 GCA_021780355.1 bacterium
ATGATCGATCGCCTCGATCGATCATCAAACGCAAGTGATCAACTGGAAACGCGAAGCGTTGGAAGGCGATAGGGACTTAAATCCAAAGAAACTGAAAAGTCGAAGAAAACTATAAACTATAGAGGGCTCCGCCCTTAAACCCGCCAAAGGGCTGACGCCCTCTGGACTCCCTTTTCTTTTTTATAGAAAAAATAAAAAAGGGGGGCCAAGGGGACTCGTCCCCTTGGCGGGTCTAAGGGCGGAGCCCTTTAGTTGATAGCCTGGAAAGTTTTTTATGTTGATGTAAAATTTGTTTGGTTGTATTTGTTTGTGTTTAATTTAATAATAGATATTTATGGATAGACCTGTTGTTAGTTGTCATTTTATTGGTCAGTTAGGGAATCAGTTATTTATTGCGGCGGCGACATTAGCTTATGCTTGGGATTATGGGGCGAGGGCTATTTTCCCGGAACTTCATGAGGAGAGGTATCGCCTCTCTTATCATAGGGATAGATTGTTTTTTCGGTTGGATGCCTCTGAGCCTGCCCGGCCTTTTCAGAGGGAATTTTGGCAAAAGTATTGGTTTAGCTCGGATCGGATTCCGTATAGTGAAGAGGATTTGTTGTTATATGGCTATTTTCAATCTTGGCGCCATTTTCATCATCATCGAGATAAACTTCTTTCGGTTTTTGCTCCCCATCCTCAAATGCTGGGCGATTTATGTCGGCTCTATGGAGAGTTGATCAAACATCCTTGTACGGTTGCGGTTCATGTTCGGACGAATAGTAAAATGACCCATCCGTTTACGCCGTTTTTAGGACTCTCTTATCTTCGAGATAGTATGGAGCTGTTTCCAGGGGATGCGAGATTTGTTGTCTTTTCTGATCGGATTGAGTGGTGCAAGAAGCATCTTCCTAGTTTAGGACGCGATTTTGTGTTTATTGAGGGGAATGGACCGGTTGAAGATTTGGTATTGATGTCGATGATGAAGCATACGATTATGGCCAATTCAACGTTTTCTTGGTGGGGCGCTTATTTAAACCAACATGCTGGTCAAAAGATTGTGGTGCCTTCGATCGTTTCTATAGGAGCTCCTACAGATGGGCTGTATTTTCCTGAATGGACGGTCATTCCTGTGACCACACAGCCTTATCCTGACGATATGTGCGCTTACGATAGGTTAAGCCAATCGATGGATAATAATGATTAGAGCTTAACGCAGCGGGCGGGTGTGGATGCCGCATTCGCCGCGGGCGTCCGGCGTCCCTTTCCATCTTCCTTCTCTTTCTGTTTCTTTTTCATCCACTTCAGGGGAAGAGCAAAGCGAGCAGCTTAAACTGCGGTATCCTTTAGCGTACATAGGGTTGATGGGAATTTTATGCAAAGCAAGGTAGCGCCAAATATCTACCTCTGTGAAATCGAGGATCGGATTGATTTTAGTCAGTCCATTTTTTTCTTCGATGGGAAGGAAGTTCGCTCTTGTAATTCCTTCTGTGCGACGTACGCCTGAGAGCCAAGCGTCATAATGTTTTAAGGCGATTTCTGCTTGTTCTACTTTGGGAGCTCCACAGCATTTTTCTCCTTTTCTCTGCAAATAGGTATATTCTGTATAGTTGAGATGGTATTGGATTACGGCATCTTGGATGAACTGATAGGTTTCGGGAAATTCAGTATTGGAAAGAAGCGCGAAGACGGGAATATTAGGAGAAATGGATAGGGTCAAATGAAGAAGCACCATCGAATCTTTGCCAAAAGAGCAGCCTAAAGCGATTTTCGGATGTTTTTTAATAGATTCTTTGATGAGAGAGCGGGCTTTTTCTACTTTTTGCAAATAGTTCATTGATCCTCTAGGTAGCCGATTTTCTTCGGTATAAGAGAAAAAAGCGAGTAGAGCAAGGACAAAAGAGGTTTTATGTTTCGGTATCATCAGCTTTCTTCGGAAGAGAGGAAGATTATTTGTGAGAGCCAGACTGAACCTCCGGGCAGCGGCGTCTACAATGATTTCCATTCTGCGGGCGTGTTTGTGTGTAGGCAATGCGACGCGCCTTTGTATCTTTCCCAAGATAAATTTTCCTCGGGATGCGGATGGCCTAGTTTCGATGAAGAGATTCCTCATGCCGTCAAAAGAGTGCCCGATCCAGATGGAAGGCGTACTGAGATTCAGTGCAATCGCTGCCACGCTCATTTAGGGCATGTCTTCTTAGGGGAAAGATTTACTCCGAAAAATACGAGGCATTGCGTCAACTCTCTTTCTCTTTCTTTTCAGCCCGCTTTTACGGAAGAAGGGTATGAGAGGGCTTTATTTGCCGGAGGCTGTTTTTGGGGAGTCGAACATCTGATGAAAGATTTTCCCGGCGTGATCCGTTCGACAGTCGGCTACACGGGAGGCCATGTCGCAGATCCTAGCTATGAAGAGGTGTGCTCTGGAGCAACAGGCCATGCAGAGGCCGTTGAAATAGTTTTCGATCCCCACCACATGACTTATGAGACGCTGGCTAAACTCTTTTTTGAGATCCATGATCCTACGCAAAAGGCAAGGCAGGGTCCGGATATTGGTCCCCAGTACCGATCAGCCGTGTTCTATTTGACGGATGAGCAAAAAAAAGTGGCGGAGGATCTTGTCGATCGATTGAAGAGAAAAGGATTGCATGTTGCGACTGAGATTCTTCCAGCTTCCCCTTTTTACCCTGCGGAAGCGTATCATCAGCGTTATTATGCCAAAACAGGAAAAGAGCCTTATTGCCACGTTCGCGTTCACCGGTTTTAAAAAAATCGTTTCAGAGGTTTGCTTGTTTGGAAAAAAAGTTGTCAAAAGAGCAGAATGCCTTCTTTCTTAGGAGGATTGCATGAAATTTATTTTTTGCTCTTTCTTTTGTTTGCGGGCATTGGTCCTTTCAGCGACGCCCATTTCAGATCAGTTGGATTTGCGTATTCCCGTTGTGGATATGCGCGATTTTTACGATGAAAATAAGAGGGAAGCCTTTTTAGACACTCTATATGATGCGATGAGCACGGTGGGATTTTTTGCTGTTCGCCATACGGGCGTTGATGCCAATGTGATTCAGCGGGCTTATCATCAGGCGGAAGTGTTTTTTAAGAAGGATGTAGAAGAAAAAAAACTCTCTTTTGTTCCGGAGCTCCATGGCCAGCGGGGATTTGTTCCCGGAGAAGCAGCTAAAGGAAAAGCCCAAAAAGACAGAAAAGAATTTTATCATGTGGCCAGGTCCAACGCTTACCCTAAAAATATTTGGCCATGCCAAGAGGGGTTTGAAGAGGCTTTGACCGATCTTTATAATGAATTGGAGCAATACTCCATTCCTCTGCTGCAGGCAATTGTTTCGACGATCAACCAACGCTCCCCCTCCCCATTGGATCTTGATTTTTTCAATCATATGACGAAAAACGGAGCTTCTCTCATAAGAGTTATCTATTATCCAGCTCTAAAGCCGGAAGAGATGGATATAAATCAGCCTCTTCACTGGGCAGCGTCTCATACTGATATCGATCTGTTAGCTATTTTACCTTATGCAACTGCTAAAGGGCTTCAGGTAGAGATCAACGGACAGTGGCTGAATGTCGTCGTCCCAGAAGATGCATTTATTGTGAATGTGGGAGACATGTTAGAAAATATGTCTAATGGCCTTTTTGTGAGCGCTCGGCATCGAGTCGTAGCTCAAGAGCCCGATCAGGATCGGTTTTCTATGGTTTTATTTGTCCATCCTTATGATAAAGCTCCTTTAGATCCGCTTGATGCTTGCATTGAACTCACGGGAGGGCGGCAAATGTATGCTCCAGGAACAAGGGAAGAATTTCTTTGGGAAAGATTATTGGAGCTCGATATTGGACCAGCTCTTTTAGAGCCCTATTCAAAAACGGGTCATGCGGAACGTCAAGCGCTTTATCATCGGGAAAGTCCCCAAGTGGTAAACCTTCTCATCCAGCATGGGCTTGCAAGTCCAGAGCTTTTGCAAGCCCTGGATACAAAAGATGGGCGTTTAGTATCTCGAGGAGGTAAATCCCATGTAAGTGAGGTAAAAGCCTACGATCAGGAACACAAAGAAAATAATCCAGTATCTCTTATGGAACATAGAAGAGAGCTTTTTTTGGATAGCGGAAGGGAAGGCGAAACGCATAACCCCTCTGACTACTAACAAGTAGCCCAACAAAGTGACAACTCCTTGCCAGCTCTTTGCATACACTGGGTGTGCAAAGATAATGGCAAGACCCACAAATAGGGAAGATGATCCTGACAAAAGTAAAAGTCCTTTTGACGAGGCAAAATCTTTGACAGCTTTTTCCAGTTCGCTTTTGCGAAACAGCATGTCAGCCGCAATGATCAGTAAATAAACGCCGAGTAATTTTGCTAAAAATAGGGATACTTCCATGGAAAACTCCTTTTTCTTTGTTTTACAAAGGGAAAGAAATTTATTCAAATAATTTTCACTTAATCTGATATCGCATTGCGGGCGGGGAGCTTTTTAAGAACTTCGTCCCATACCGAAATGAACTCAAAATTTGGCTGCTAGGCGGGAGATCGCTGCCAAAAATCGATTGTCGTAAAGAGAGGTAGTATCAAAGGCAATCCCCCCCCCTTTACGACAATCGATTTTTGGCGCTTTGCCCCCCCCTATAAGTCGATTCTTCAGCTTTCTTCGGTATATATTTTTTTAGAAAGTTCTGCTTCCAATTTGGCTAAAATTAGGCTGATGGCAATTTGATTTTCACCGCCTCCAGGGAAAATGACATCTGCATATTTCTTGCTGGGAAAGACGAAGGCGTCATGCATTGGTTTTACGGTGCTTAGATATTGATGTTTAATGCTGCTAAAGTCTCGGGATCTTTCTCTCATATCCCTTTCCATGCGGCGGAGCAATCTGACGTCGTCATCGGTATCGATAAAAATTTTGATGTCAAAAAGTTCTCTGATCTCGGGAACGGCCAAAAGTAAAATTCCTTCGACCAGGATAATTTCGGCAGGTTCGATCCATTCTGAGCTTTTTTCGCGAACGTGCAGGTGGAAATTATAGTTTGGTCTCTCAATGCCCAAGCCGTTTTTGAGTGCATAGAGATGTTTTTCAAGAAGGGAAAATTCCAAGGAATCAGGATGGTCGAAATTGGTTTGCGCCCGGTCTTGATGAGATAGATGAGAGAGGTCTTTATAGTAAGAGTCTTGGCTGATTAAGACAGAATTGGGAAACAAACGGTGAATCGTTTCTGCTAAAGTGGTTTTGCCGCAGCCGGTCCCTCCCGCTATGGCCACGAGAATAGGAGGAGTGGCGAATAACGATGTCGATAGACAGCAAAGGAAAAAACATAACCATTTCACGGGGGCTCCAGGGGGGTTGAAAAATGAAGAAAAGATTGTAGCGAAAATTTTGATTTTGTGCCTTAAGAGCTTTTGCCTTATTACCGGGAGCTGATTGCTGAATTTTTCCCTTCAAAGCTCTCTTGGTGATGTGAGCTTGGAGAGTTTATTTAGGTATTGCTGCACGGTCGCAATATACGTGCCGTGGCTCCAGGTGAGGGGAGAAACCGAGAGGGGCTCTAGAGTTTCTGGGTGGATCTGCTCTGCTAAGACGCCGCTTGGCAGCGCGCGGTCTGCTGTCCATTCGAGAATGGAGAGCGCTCTTTGTAAATCTTCTTTTTTCTTGGCAGAGGAGATAAAGTATTGGGCCATCCAAAGAGTCGTCACAAACCAAGGGTTGCTCGACTCTTGCCCTTCGTCTCGATAATAGCTGTCGTTCTCATAGCGGGCGATCCCTTCTCCGCTGCTTGGGATTTTTAGGTGGCTGAGAATTTGATCCATCGTGCTTTGTACATAAGGGTGGTCTGCTTCGTAGGCGCCAAAGGCAAAGGCGCCGTAAAGGCTCGCATCGATTCTAGAGTCGATCTCGAAAGAGCCGTCTTTATTTTTATTGATCATCCTGGCGAATCTTTTCTCTTTTTGTAGATAAAGATAACGATCCATTGCTTCTCGCATCTTTTGAGCTCCCTCGCGATATTCGTCGGCAAGACTGGCTTCTCCAAAAGCTTGGGCGAAATGGGACGCCGCCATGAGTCCTCCATACACTGCAGATACAGTAAAGGTAAGAATGCCTTGTCTTTCTTCCCAAAGATCAAAGCTCGGCAAAGGCAATCCCGTTTGAAAATCGCGGTAATTCATCATAAAATCGGCAGCTTGTTTGATGAGAGGCTCGTAGAGCGGCTGGATTAGATCGAGGTCTTTGTAGATTTCATAGTGGTTCCAAAGCGCCCAAATGACAAGGGCTGTCTCATCTTCTTGGATGGGAAGCTGGGGTTTTCCTGCTTTAAGCCAAGGATGCCAAGAGCTGCCTAAAGAGCCGGATGGGGTGTATTTATGAAGAAAATAGCCCCCTTTTTCGATGATTTTTCCGCAAAAATGATAAAAGGAAGAGGCGTTATATCCCGCCAAATCCAGAGCGTAGGCGACGAGAGAGCCGTCTCTCGGCCACATGTAGCTATAGGTGTCTCGATTGAATTGGACTGCATCAGAATCGTTGCCTGCTATGATGCTTCCACATTGGTTCATTTGCGTTCGGCAAATGAGAAGGCTTTTTTTATAAAGACGAAAGACTTTGGGAGAAAGGAGGCGATCTTTTAAATGTTCTTGATGAAGCCAAAGCTGCCAATAATCTTTCGTTCTCCTGAGTAGCTCCTCTGGAGTTTTTTTCTTCACGAGCGCATTAAGTCGATTGACTTCTTCCCAGTCTTTTCCGATCGCGATCCAATAGAAGCAGGTTTGCCTGCCGAGTGGAGGAAGGGTTAAAGTGATGGCAATGACCGAATCGACGCTCCCTTGCGCGATAGGATTGCCGCTGAGGAGTCCATCTTCTGCATCTCTCCAAGTGCCGACCTCAGCGCTTTTTTCCTTGGTTCCCGTTGCATAGAAATCTAGGCCAAATTTGTTGTTTGCCAAGGCATTGATGAGAAAATAACGATCTTTTTTATAATGGACGAGGCTATGATTTTCCGGTTGAAAGGCCGCTGTGTCCCCAATTTCTGTACCGTAGATGGAAAAATCTTGGGCAAGAAAAAGCTTGATCTCCCTCTCTTTATTTTCCCTATTTTCTACAGTGATTTTTTTGAGATAGATGTTTTCATCGATATCGACGAGATCATGGACGACGAGGTGTAATTGGAGTTGATCGTGGGCAAGTTTTACGTGAGTCACGAGAGAGTCGTCTAGATATTCTCTGGAAATATCCCATCCTTCGGGAATCCAAAAAAGGCGCTCTCCATTCCAGACGCCAAAGCGGAAAGGTTCTCCTTTTGAATGGTTTTCCTCTCCTACATGAGGATAATAAAATTCGCGCAAGATGGAGTCTTTATCAAAAGCGATGAGTACTCGGCCATTACCGATGGGAAGATCTCTTGGCATAGTTAGTCTGCAAGGTTAGAGGCGATTTTTTTTGCCAGCGACTTGGCGGTTTCTAGAGATTTTCTTTCTATTTCCTCACCCATGTCCATCCCTTCTGCGTGGATAAAGGAGATATCATTGATGCCGACGAAATTAAAAATCCATCGTAAATAGGGCTCTTGAAAGTCCAGGTCTTTTTGATCTTTGCCATATTGCCCGCCGCAGCTTGTGATGATGAGCATTTTCTTATTTTGCACTAACCCTTCTACAGTCCCGGCTTCAGTATAGCGGAAAAGATAGTGGGGTTGAACGATGAGGTCGATATAGTGTTTAAGCATGTAGGGGATATGAAAGTTCCACATGGGTGTGCTGATGAGGAAAAAATCGGCCGTTTTAAACCTTTCGATATGTTGAATGATCTCAGCCCAAAGTTCTTTGGATTTGCCAAAGAGATTTTTCCCTTGCAAGAGGATGTATTTTCCGCTGACGCTTTTCATGCTAAGTTCAGGAAGAGATTCTTTGGCCAGATTGAGCTCGTCAATGAGCCAATCGGGATGTTTTTCCTTAAAAGAATCTAAGAAAACTTGAGAGACTTGCAAAGTGCGAGATTCATCTTCTCTAGGCGTAGCAATGATATGCAAAAGTCGTTTCATTCTTTTGGCATAGCATGAGTTTTAAATTAATGGAAAGTTCGTTTTACATAGCCTCGATTTTTGACTCTTTGCGTTCGTCCAATATTCGATTCTCAAGTCACGAACGGTATAAATCATTTCATCACGAAATTTTTTTTGTATCATGACAGTGCTATGAGGTCTTGTCGTAAAAGAGCCAATCATTTATAAAAAAAATCTTTTGTAAGTAAAGGCGGCTTTCGAGCCGCGAAGTCAAAATTGAACAGGAATTCCCGCCCGCCATTTTTCTCGTGTAAGCAAAATATTTCTTTCGTAAACTTTTAGGCTTCCATTTTTGATTGAGGCCACCTCCATGACCATCTCTGTTAGAAAATCCCTTTGTGCTGATA
>JAJXYX010000078.1 GCA_021780355.1 bacterium
GCTCTTGCCCTTGGTTTTAAGCTGGATTTCCAAGAAGGGCCCGTCATTGAGCCTCTTTTGCAAACAGCGCAAGATGTAGAAAGGCTTGCATGTTTAGATGTGAAGGCTGTTTTGGGCTCTGTGGGAGAGACGGTTCGCCTTTCTTTATCCAGCCTTCCTTTGATCGGTTTTTGCGGAGGCCCTTTTACGGTTGCAAGCTATCTGATCGAAAAACATTCCGGCGGCGATTTACTTCAAACCAAGCAGTGGCTTTATCGAGATCCCGTCAGTTTTCATCTGCTTTTAGATAAAATTACGCAAGTCAGCTGTGAATATTTACAGATGCAAGCCGAAAAGGGAGTGGAAGCGATTCAAATTTTCGATTCTTGGGCCCATGTATTGACAGAGGATCAATTCCGTGAAGTATGTTTGCCCTATTGGAAGCGTTTATTAGATTCAGTAAAAGTTCCTGGCATCGTGTTTGGCCGCGGCAATTCGTTTCGCGTAGAGGCGATTGAAAGCATTGGTCCTGCTGCCATCAGCGTCGACTGGCAGCTTCCTGTTGCCTTCGCGAGAAAGAAAACCTCTCTTCCTCTTCAGGGGAATTTAGATCCCGATCTATTGTTTGCCCCTCTTTCTCAAGTCAAAAAAGAAACTGTTAAACTGCTCGATTCGATGAGAGGCGATCCTGGATTTATTGTAAACCTAGGCCACGGCATCAAGCCGAATACGCCTGTTGAATCAGTCCGCTGCCTTGTCGATACGGTAAAAAATCATGGATATTGATCCTAAGTGGCTCTCTCGCATGAACCGCGCTGTGCCTCGCTATACAAGCTACCCCACAGCGCTGCAGTTTCAAGCGGTTGATGAATCTCTTTATAAAACTCATTTAGCGCAATTGGGAAAGCTGCCGATTTCCCTCTACATCCACCTTCCTTTTTGCCGTACGATGTGTTTATTTTGCGGCTGCTCTACCGTTCTCAATCGAAGGCCGGAGCGCCAAACTCTTTATCTCGATTGGCTCCTTCATGAAATTGCTCTCGTCTCGGAAATCGTGCAAGCTCCCATCTCTCAGCTCCATCTCGGAGGAGGTACCCCGACTTCTCTCACGATTCCCGAATTCGATTTGCTTCTCTCTTCTCTTCATCGTTCCTTTTCTTTTGAACCCAATGCTGAGCTTTCGATTGAAATCGATCCTCGCACGGTTTATTCCGATGAAGGAGAAAAGCTAAAAGCCCTCAAGCGTTTAGGTTTTAACCGCGTTAGTTTTGGCGTTCAAGATCTCGATCCTAAAGTGCAAGAGGCCGTCAAGCGGCGCCAATCCGAAGAGATGAGCCGCAAAACGTTTGAGATGGCCCGCGCGCTTGCTTTCGACGGCATCAATATTGATCTGATTTATGGTCTGCCTTTTCAAACGCTCTGCACATTTACCCGCACGGTTGATGTGATCTCTACTTGGCAGCCTGATCGGATTGCCCTTTTTTCCTACGCCAAAGTCCCTTGGCTGAAAAAACATCAAAACGCCATACCAGAAGAGGCTCTCCCTTCGACGGAAGAAAAATTTGCCATCTACACAAAAGCCCGTCAGCTTTTCATGGAACGAGGCTACACGGCCATCGGCATGGATCATTTTGCCTTAGATTCCGACTCCCTCTCTCTCGGCTACCGCTCCGGTAAGCTTTATCGCAATTTTCAAGGGTATTCTCTCAACCTCGCTGAAAACATGATCGGTCTTGGCATGAGCTCCATTGGCTTTGTCGAGCATGCCTATTTTCAAAATCATCGAGAGCTCGAAGCCTACGGCGCAAGTCTTGAAGCCCGCCGCCTCCCTATCGCCCGCGGCCTCGTCCTTACTCCCGAAGACCGCCTTCGCCGCTGGGTCATCCAAGAGCTCATGTGCCGCTTTCAAGTCGATAAAAGGCAGTGCGAGGCGCTCTTTTCCATCCACTTCGATACGCACTTTCAAAACAGCCCCCTTGCCCCTCTCAAGGCAGATGGCCTCTTAGAAGAAACTCACGACAAACTCATCCCAACGCCTCTGGGCCGCCTTTTGATCCGGCTCGTCGCTGCCGCCTTCGATGCTTATTTGACGCAGGCTTCGGCTCATTCTAAATTAGTCTGAGCGGGCGGGGCTTTGCCCCAATGTTCTCTTATCCAGTTCATAAATTGATCTGCCGTTCCTTTTCGACTAGATCCATAATACCGGATCGATTGCTCAACTTTTCCGGCTATACTTCGCTTTGCTCGTACCTCTATCAAAGATTGTACATGCCACTTTTCCTGTTGAGGCAGCCAGTCCAAATCGTTGATTACGCAAACAGTTCGTTCTTCAATGCGTCCATGACCTTTTTCAACCGTTCTTGCTCAAGTCACTGGCACTGCTTCGTAATCGACTGAATATGCCTGGTCAAAAAAAATTGCTCACTTCAGCTTCAAGTGTTCCCTGATTGCCCTTGATACCAAGAATGTAATCGGCGCCTCGTTGCAAAACCTCTTCTACATCAGAGATATGCCCATATAATGCATCCATTGTCACGATCGCGCCTTTCACATCAACGCTATCGAGCAAAGCTGGCAAAGCCTGCCGTTCATTTGCCTTATCCAGTACTTTTTCTTGAGCAATCACAAGGCGGCCTTCCACAGCAAACAGCTCCACGATATGAGTGATATGTTCATTGTTGGAAACTCGTCGCAACCTCTTGCCATCGATGACCAATAATTGATCTGTCATGCATGGATCGAGCTGCTGAAACCACTTTGAAATCAATGCCTTAAATGATACAGGCTTCACTCTCGTCAAGAACCACCAAAGAGTCTTATAGGAAGGGACTCCTGTCTCTAAACCGGTCAATGTTGAAAACCATGTCTCACGTAGCTCCGCAAAATGAGCGATATCGGCGATCGTATTGCATCCAGCCAAATACCCAGACAAAATTACCAGAAACATGAACCACGTCGGGTAAACACAACGACTTGAAATTCTCGGGTCTGAAAAATCGGAGAATCCTCCACGCACCCCTGCTCTAAAATTCTCTACATCGATGTCTTTTGTAAGATCGGCAAACTCCCTGCTCTTTTTCTTCTTGGCCATGCTCATCTCCTGTCAAAGGAGACAAGTGTAAATTTTACCACGGGATCTATGTCAAATCTTTTTCATCACTAATCCCTGAAAAATCTGTGTCGGAAAACAGATAGAGCGATTGCTGATACAAGACCTAAAAAAGGAGGGACCCCGAATTCATTGAACGGGAAATTATATATTTTTGGTTCATAATTAGGATCATAACTTGTTGTATAAATATATCGTGGTGGATCATATGTGTTTGTCATTACGTTCCACCATGCTATAAGGTACGGAACAAAAATAGGAGTCATTATGGCGATCGCTGCGGTTTTTATATCGAGTCTTAGTAGTTCAGCTGTTCTCATACCTATTCGTCCAGCTAATTCTAGACCTATTAATAATGGTAATATACCTATAATGTTTTTATCGAAAGGGGTTAGATAAAAAGGTTGTCCGTGTCGGGAAAGATATTTTTTGGGTACGTTGAGCATCAATGACAGTGATTCTTCACAAAAATGTGCTATGAGCGATTCTAATGTAGGGCACAATGTTCTCGTGGCTACCATCGCAATAGCTAAACTTAATGTGCTTAGCGCTGTAATTGAGAGGAATGTTTGTGCAAAAGGAAAAAGAGAACTGAAGTTGATTTTTCTGGCGCAGATGATGCAAGGGATTTCTTCATTTTCTAAATATTCTCTGCGAGAGTCTATCCATTTTTTCAAGCAAATCGTATGAATAGGGTGTTCGCTATGATTTGGGTTTTCTTTTTCATGAGCGACGGCATCTTTTTCATAAAAAGACCAGATGATTCGATTAAATAGAGTTTGTTCTGGTGGTCTTAGGGCAATCTTTTCTAAACAAAGTGAACAATCTCGGTCTGGCTCGCTAGCCGGCCTTAAAGCCAAAGATGGGCTCGAGAGCGGGTTTACAGACATGTCAACTCCTTTTAATTTATTTTTTTCACATTTATTATAAAGTAAGTTTGTTTTTTTAGCAAGGAGATTTAATTTTGTTGCGGAAATATAATGTTTACGCCGTTTTCAAAAATTAAGCAGAACAAATCTTAAAAAAATAAATCAACAGAATTAATGCAATAAAGCTCTCTGTGATAGGCAGGGCGATTTAACTAAAATTTTTTGATAGAAGATGTGCTAATATGGCATAGTAAGTTCCTCAAATTGAGGAGGATCCTATGTCAAGACGCAAGCCGATTGATGCCGAAATTTTAGAAGCTGGCAAAGAATTTGACGTCGCTTATTTGCAAAGACCGTTAAAGGGGCACTTGCCTTTTTCTTGCAGAAAAACAAAGGGTTAGAAAACGAAAAAAACCGGACAAATGCTCTTTTCAGAGACTTTGTCCGGTGAAATGCCGGGGACCGGACTCGAACCAGCACTCTATTGCTAGAAGTAGATTTTGAGTCTACCGCGTCTACCAATTTCGCCACACCGGCTTAAAGAAGAAAGGGCTGAGTATAAAAGAAATCAGACTTTTTTACAAAGAACTAACTGCGGGGATAGCCTAAATTGGCGCTCTTCCAATCGTAAACAACCCGCTCGCCTCGATGTTTGTCGTAACGCACTTGGATGGATATATAAGGATAAGGATGCCGGTTATCCGCATCTCTCCCCTCATGCTTTTGACAAAGCTTGATAAAAATTTCTTTATTCATCCAGGGCTGAACCTCGACTCGGCTGTCGCTTCTTTCGTATCTTTCAAAATGCAAAAACTCCCTTTGCCCTTGATAAACAGCGGTTTCTTGATAATACTGCATGAGAAGACCGATAATTTCTAATGGACGATCCTCCATTCCCTGAACATAAAAGTCAACTTCGGCTCCAATTTGATGTTTTGAAGTTTTGTTCTCTTTGGACAAATCTGCATAGAGATTATGCGGAGGACAACGGTGCCCGCAAGTCACCACCACCCTTTTGCCAGTTTTTTTCTGAATATAGTTCAAAAGATCCAATAAGACAGGATAAACCCCCTCCTTTCCATGGATCACCGGAAGACCGTGCCGGCCGCATCCGTCGCAGTCAAAATGGGGCAAAGGAGGTTGCTCTGCAGAACTTTCAAGAACGGGAGGATTTAAGGGATTGCCCTTGCAACGGAAAAAATCCTTTGTGATCCGAGGCAAATGAACTGGGCTCTCCCAAGGATAAAGCGCTCTCGGAGTAGGAGTTGGATCAACAATTGCATAGGCGTTTTCTTGTTTTTTTCGATAAATGTACTCCCCTTTACAGTTGCGGCGGCGCACTTTTTCTTGCTCAGACTGCTCAAGTCCTGAACAAGCCGTTAATAGGAAAAGAAGAGAGAGAATATAGCGCATGCTGTTTATTAATGAATCTCTTATAGTCCGGTTCGAGGAGGTATACATGTCCGAGTCCCGCGCGTACGAGCTGCTAAAGTGGCCTAAGCAAGTCGATAAATATCAGTTCCATCCAAAAGAAACGGCCCTTCATTTGTCTCGGGCTTTCTCTCTTTTTGCAAGCGAAGCCCAGCAGCTCAGAAATGCTTATTCTAAATTACAAGAGAAATGTCTCGGTGTCAATGAAGAATTAACCAAATATACTTCAGAGCTAAATCGGTTAACAGCGTATTTCAACACAATCGTAAAAAATATTTCTCAAGGACTTTTATTCATACAACTCGACGGAACTCTTCAACTGATCAATGAGGCAGCCCAAAAGTATCTACATTTGAAAGCAGAAGAGGTTTTATTAAAAAAAATCGACTCCATTCTTCCCCCTGACGTTTTTGGCTTTTCGATGAAAGAGGCCCTAGCATTCGGTCTGGCTCCCAAAATTGTTTACAAAACATACAAGGAAAGAACGCTCGAAATTTCTCCCTCCTTCCTCTATGAAGGAGTCAAGTCGCAGCATGGGCTCATGATTTTACTCAAAGACATCAGTGAAATTGAGCAGCTTCAGCGCACCTTGGAGCGCAATGAACGGCTAGGCAAGCTAGGGGAAATGGTCGCCACTGTAGCCCATGAGATCCGCAATCCGTTGGGAGGTATGAGAGGCTATGCGTCTCTATTATTTCGCGACTTGCAAAACGCTCCTCACTTGCAAGAAATGGCCCATTTTGTCATTGAAGGGACAAAGAACCTAGAGACTCTTGTGACCACTGTGCTCCAATATGCCCGCCCTGTTCAAATGAAGATCCAGCCAGTCGAGCTAGGCCATTTTTTTAGACAGCTGATTAAATTCGTAAAAGTTGATCCCGCATTCCCCGATCATGTGCAGCTGCAGCTTCATATTCCTTTCGCTTCGCTCGTCGCCTTTATTGATCCAGAAGCATTTAAGTCTGCCCTGCTAAATTTGATCTTTAATGCTATTCAAGCAATGCCAACAGGAGGCCTTGTCAGAATAACGCTTCTGCAAAGAGAAACTTCTTGCCAGATCGAGATCTCAGATACCGGCATCGGCATGGACGAAGACGAAATCAAGCGCCTTTTTTCTCCTTTTTATACGACAAAACAAAAGGGCAATGGTCTCGGGCTCGTCGAGGTGCAAAAAATTGTTCAAGCCCATCTAGGGTCCATCGATGTACGCTCTCAGCCTGGCAGAGGGTCTACATTCACCATCACTCTTCCTCTGAAAAGGTAACGCATGACGCTGGAAAAAATTTTGGTCGCCGACGACGACCGTCTCATGAGAAATTTCATTGCTGAAACCTTAAAAAGACAAGGCAAAGAGGTCACCGTTGCCGCAAACGGTCAAGAAGCCATCGCAAAACTCGAAGAAGAATCTTTTGATCTCGTTCTAAGCGACGTCCAAATGCCTCTGCAAGATGGACTGGCCGTCTTAAAAAAGGCCAAAACCCTCCATCCTCAAACCCTCGTCATCCTCGCAACGGCGTTCGGCAGCGTCGAATCCGCTGTAGAAGCCATGCGCCTCGGGGCGTTTCATTATCTCATCAAGCCCTTTTCCCCAGAAGCTTTAGAATCTTCTTTAGAAAAAGCCGAAGAGCACATGCGTCTCATCAAAGAAAACCGTTTTTATAAAGAAGAGCAAAAAAATACCACGCTCATTGGACAAAGTCCCGCGATTAAAAACATTCTCCACGATCTTCAAAAAATCGCGCAGAGCCAAGCCAGCGTCTTCATCACCGGAGAATCTGGCACCGGGAAAGAGGTCATCGCCGGAGCGATTCACGAGCTTTCCCTCAGATCTTCTTTCCCTTTCATCAAGGTCAATTGCGCAGCCATTCCTGAAACTCTCATCGAATCGGAATTTTTTGGCCACGAACGGGGCTCTTTCACCGGCGCCCACGCACGCAAAACAGGCCGTTTTGAACTAGCCGACAAAGGAACTCTCCTCCTAGACGAGGTCACCGAGATCCCCCTCTCCCTACAACCCAAACTGCTCCGCGCCATTCAAGAACTAGAGTTCGAAAGGGTCGGCGGCACCAAACCTCTTAAAGTCAATCTCCGTTTCATCGCCACTTCAAATAGAAACATGAAAGAAGCTATCGAAACCAAAATCTTTCGAGAAGATCTCTTCTATCGACTCAATGTCGTTCCCATCCACATCCCACCTCTTCGCCAGCGCCCCGAAGACATCCTCCCCCTAGCTCACCACTTCCTCTCCAAATTCTGCATAGAAAATCACAAACCCCTCAAAACCCTCTCACCCTCTTCTCAACAAAAACTCCTCGACTACCCCTGGCCCGGCAACGTCCGAGAACTCGGCAATATCATCGAACGCACCGTCGTTCTCACCGAGCAAACCCTCATCGCCCCCGACGATCTTCACCTCACCCCCCTCTACTGCCCCGTTCCCGCAGCTCCCTCTCCCATCACAGGCCTCACCCTCCACCAAATGGAAAAAGAGCTTATCCTCAAAACCCTAGAAACCCACCACAACAACCGCACCAAAACAGCTCTCGCCCTCGGCATCAGCATCCGCACGCTGCGCAACAAATTGCACGAATACAGTTCGCACGCTTAGCAAGGCTCCGCCCTGCACCCGCCAAAGGACTGCGTCCTGCTATGTGAATTCGTCAAGCCATAATTGTTTCTCCAGCTGTCGAGCCTCTCTAGCTTGTTAGACCAATGGTTACGACTCTAAACGACCTTTAAATCTCTTTAAGGTCTACCTGC
>JAJXYX010000092.1 GCA_021780355.1 bacterium
AAAGTGAGTCGTGCGCCCATGCGTACGTACGCGCATGCCTGCGCGAATGCGCGCGCCCGGGACCCCGGGCGCCCCTCCTACCTTCGGGTCTTATCCCCATATTTACCCTTGACCGGCCGGGCAGGAATATCTGCAAATACTTAACCAGCTGATCCTGAGCCTCTTCCCCAAAACACCTCAATGGGGTGCTTTTAACTAGGTCTAGGGGGTCAATATCTACCATTATATTTCCGCGCATTTTTGATGTTTTTTTTGACTAACAATTGGTTTTGTTTTATAATTTAATCTGGTTTTAATAAAGAGTATGTCTTTTTTTGGCTTTAAAAGTAATTTCATCTTTTTTTCATTCTCATAGTGAAGAGATGGTTGGGATGCAGTCGGTTCGTGTGGTGGTAGCTTCTGTTGCAGGAGGTGTCATCGCCGCTGATCTGGTTTTCGCAGGATTGATTCTGGCTGGTCTCATTACTTTACCCTTTGTTTGGCCTGTAACTGTTGGTGTTTTAGGTTCTATTGCCGTCGTTTCGGGTGTTGTTGGCATAGCTGCGTTGATTGCCCTTTTTTATAACCGCCATGCCCCAGATACTCAACCGAGCAACCAAAATTACGTACAAGTTGAAGGGGGGGGAGGCGGGGGTGGGTTCCTCGGAATTATCCGGAGATCCCTCCCCCCGCAAGGTGACCCACAAGATAGTCAACCGAGCAACCAAAATCACGTACAAGTTGAAGGCGGGGAGGAGGGGGCGGGTTCCCCAGAATTATCTGGGGATCTCCCCCCCCTCCCCCCGCAAGGTGACCCACAAGATAGTCAACCGAGCAACCAAAATCACGTACAAGTTGAAGGCGGGGAGGGGGATTCGGTTTTCCAAGAACTACCAGATAACCAACTACCTGAAGGCGCGGGGGAGACTTACAATAGACTAGAGGACTCTCTGTATAGCTTCTCAAGGAATAGATTGGAGATAAAACGCAGCATATTGAAACAAAAACCTATAGAAATTTTGCAAAAAATACAGGGAA
This sequence comes from bacterium, assembly GCA_021780355.1. GTDB lineage: Bacteria > Chlamydiota > Chlamydiia > Chlamydiales > SM23-39 > SZAS-17. The sequence goes on from JAJXYX010000092.1 coordinate 1,018, forward strand.
CAATTTTAGATAATCACGGGTTTCCTCAAATTCAATTTGAAGGAATGGATGCGGTAGATCAAGGAGGTCCTTCTAGAGAATTTATTTCCATCCTTTTTAAAGAAATTTACAGTAATAAGTTAAAATTTTTAGAATACGAAAGATGTTTTCTTCCAAAAATTGAATCAGAAAGTGATTCAGAAAGCTTTTTTGCTATTGGAGTACTTTTTGGTTCGATACTTAGAAAGTCCGATCGTAAGCTTGTTACACCTTTTCATTTTCATCCACTTTTATTTGAAATGCTTTTTCATTGTATAGATAAAAAAATATTCAATGTTACTGATTCATCTAGCTCTGAGAAAGATGGGGTTGAAATTCTTTCTTGTTATTTTCGTTTTATTAGTTGTGTCGAGCCAATGGTGTTGGCTGAAAATTACTTTGCAGTCAAAGGAGAACAGGGGCTTCTTTCAAATTATTATTACCAAAATATGGACGAATTTTTGCAAGTTTACCCAAAGGCGGATGAAATCTATCAAGCTATCCCTGCAGTCCTTCAGATCGCAGAAGGAATGGTTTCGTTTTATAATAGAAGCAACATAGAATCTACTCGAACAGGTTTTCATGAGATTAAATCGTCTAAAGATCTTGAGTTGGCTATTGCGGGCACCCCTATTACTAGAAATGAATTGTTAAGCGCTTTTCAATATGAAGGAGCCTCATCCCCAGAATGCTCGACTGCAAATTTTTTAACACAATGGATTTCATCGGAAGCTACCGATATGAAATGGATTTTGAGATTGTATTTTAGCGCGACGGGCTCTTGGTCACTTTTAGAAGGTAAAAAAGTGAGAGTGAAGTTTATTGATCCTAAAAAAGAAAGTTTAGGGGGCGTTGAATGGTTCCCTCACTACAATACCTGCGATCAAACAATAACGATTCCTAAAGAATATAAAGAATATCCAGAATTTAAAGAAAAATTGGAAGCAAGCATCAGGCAGAGCATTTATTACGGTTTTCAATCAAGATAACAGCGCGCTTTCTTTTTTTGTGGAGCTGTGAAAAATAGTTTTGCACTGGATTGTTGCGCAATTTTTTAGGGGGCGTTGGGTTTCCTTCTAAATCCTGTATACCGAAATGAACTCAAAAGCGCCGCTAGACGGTTCATAGAAGTGAACGACAAGAGATTATTGAGCGCTAGTACTGGTTTAAAGGCGAAACTCTCATACGCACGTGGTTGCAAGAAATAACAAAAATTCATATTAAAAGTTCAGTCCTTTCGTCCTTAAAAACGGAGCCGTCTTAGATTCTTTTGATAAAGCGACTTCTTCAGGCGTGCCTTGAGCGACGACGAGGCCTCCGGCTTCGCCGGCGTCGGGGCCGAGGTCGATGAGGTAGTCGGCGTTGAGGAGGACGTCGATGTTGTGTTCGATGATAAGGAGGGTGTTTTTTTTCTCTGCAAGGCGGTGGAAGATGAGGAGGAGTTTAGCGACGTCTTCGCTGTGGAGGCCGACTGTGGGCTCGTCGATGAGATAGAGAGTTTTGCCGATTTCCCGTTTGGAGAGTTCGCGGGAGAGGCGCAGGCGCTGAGCTTCGCCGCCGGAGAGAGAGGCGAGAGGTTGGCCTAGCGTGAGGTAATCGAGTCCGACGGCGACGAGCGTGGAGAGACGCTTGACCAGGCGGGGAATGGCGGAGAAGAAAGAAAGAGCCTCTTCGACGGTCATTTGGAGCACTTGGCCTAGATTTTTCCCTTTGTAGAGAACTTCCAGGGAGATGGGGTTGAGTCGAGAGCCTTTGCACGATTCGCAGGGGATGCGGACGGCAGGAAGAAATTGAAGATCGACTGTTTTGTAGCCTAGGCCCCAGCAGGAGCGGCACATGCCGCGGAGGTGATTCGGGCTGAAATGGCGAGGCTGAAGACCCTTGGCTTGGGCGAGAGGGAGGGCTGCATAGTGGGAGCGGATGAGGGGAAGGAGGTCCGTGTAGGTGCTGACGTCGGCCCTGGCGGTCTGGCCGATGGGGCTTTGATCTATGCAGATGATGTGCTCAAAGGCGTGGAGGCCGTAAAAGAGAGCGCCTTGATACTCGATGGGTTCTTTTTGCGAAGAAGCGTTGAGCGCGAGATCGGCCGCGGGTTTTAGAAGATGCCGCATCAGGGTCGATTTGCCGGAACCCGATACTCCGGATAGACACGTGATGGCTCCTTTGGGAAAAGAGATCGAGATGTTTTTTAAGTTGTGAAGAGAGGCTTGTTCGATTCGGATATCAGGAGAGAAGGGGCGGCGCTTTTGGGGAATAGGGATCTGTTTTTTGCCGCTGAGATAAGAGCCTGTGAGAGAAAGGGGATTTTTTTTGATCTCCTGCAGCGTGCCGTGGGCCGTAATGCGCCCCCCTTCTCGCCCGGCCTTGGGGCCGAAATCGAATAAATAGTCGGCCTCAGCGACGATGAGAGGATCGTGCTCGACGAGGATGAGCGTGTTGCCGAGATCCCGAAGCCGTTTGAGGGCGGCGTTGAGCTGCTCGCTATTGGCAGGATGCAAGCCGATCGTTGGTTCATCTAATACATAAAGACAAGAGACGAGCCCGGAGCCGAGCTGACGGGCTAAACGGAGCCGTTGGAGCTCTCCGCCGCTGAGAGTAGGCGCGGAGCGGTCGAGAGAGAGATAGTGAAGCCCGATTTGCAAAAGAAAATCGAGGCTTTTCACGAGCTGTTTATGCGTCTCTTCGAGGAAAGCCGTTGGTTTGAGAGCTTTGATAAAACTGTAAGCGGAAGCTAAGTTAGCAGAGCAAAGCTTGGGCAAAGAATAAGCGTCGATCCGCACATGGCGAGCCAAAGGATTGAGCCGAGAGCCTTCGCAAGAGGGACATTTATGAAGCGAGAGATAAGGTAAAAGGCTTTGGCGCAGCTCGGTAGAGCCGCTGCGGGCGCTCATGGCAAAAAGAGGCTGAAGCCCAAGCCAGCGCGCTGAGAAAAAGTGTTTGATCTTTTGTTCAGGGCCGCCATTGAGAAAGATGTCGAGCTGTTTTGCCGAGAGTTTTTTTAAAGGAGCGTCGCAGTCGATGCCGAGCTGCTCAAAATAGGTTTCAAGAAGTTTAAACGATTTGGCCGAGCCAAACTCTTTAAATAAACGATCGGCTGCTTGCAGGATCGAAAGGCGCATTAACCCTTTTTGATCTCCTAAGTTCGCGCCGTAAATTGTGCCAAGGCCCATGCATTCAAGGCACATGCCCGATTCGGCATTGAAAGAAAACGTATGAGGGGTGATGGGGGGATACGATTTGCCGGTGCTCTCTACAGCGAACGCTAAGTTAAAGAGAAGATCTTCATCGCTTCTTGCGATGATGCAAATGCCGTCTGACATCTGAGTTGCCTTTTCGATCGCTTCATAGAGGCGCTGTTTCGCTCCAGGATCGACGCTCATCCGATCGATCACTAAACAGATTTCGTTTTTTCTAAAGGGCTCGAAAGGAATGTTCTCGTCGAGCTCAAACACTTTGCCGTTGAGTCGAATGCGTACATACCCTTCTTTGTTGAGAGCCTCGAGCTTTTCTGCAAACGTCTCTTTTTTTTGCAGATGAATCGGCGTTAAGATCAAAATTTTCTCTCCGAGAGGCAAAGAGAGCACTTTTTCTACGACCCGCTCTTTGCTGATCTGACGAATTGGCTCGCCGGTTTCGGGGCAATATGCGACGCCGAGATGAGCGTAAAGGATGCGCAAAAGATCATACACTTCTGTTAGCGTACCGACTGTGCTGCGAGGATTGAGGCCGCCTGTTTTTTGTTCGAGCGCAATGGAAGGAGAGAGTCCTTCGATGTTGTCTGCTTTGGGTTTTGGCAGCTGTTTCACATATTGCCTTGCATAAGCAGGGAGCGTTTCTGTGTAGCGCCTTTGTCCTTCTGCATAAATCGTTTCAAAGGCGAGGGACGATTTTCCAGATCCTGAAGGCCCTGTAAACACGGTGATTTGCCCTCGAGGAATTTGAGCTGATATGCCTTGCAAATTATTTTGCCTCCCATTTTCCACTGTGATGAAGGGGATGGGTGTCGTTTCGCGAGATCGCGGCGGAATGAGAGCTGTTTGTTTGGATGGAGGTGTCAAAGCCTGCTTTAAAGCGATGCCTGTCGGCGTTTTCTTTTTAGCTAGCGTTTCCGGCGTTCCCTCTCCAATCAGCTGACCTCCATAAATCCCAGCTGCAGGACCTAAGTCGATGACCCAATCGGCCGTTTTGACGAGGTCCATATTGTGTTCGATGACGAGCACAGTGTGTCCTTTGTCGACAAGTTTTTGCAGCACGCGAATCAGGCGCTGAATATCTTGGAAGTGAAGCCCTGTCGTTGGTTCATCGAGGATGTAAAGTGTTTTGGAACTTGCTGGCCGAACTAGTTCTTTGGCCAGTTTGATCCGCTGTGCTTCGCCGCCGGAGAGAGTGGTCGACGGCTGGCCTAGAGAGAGATAATCGAGCCCCACTTCGCTGAGCATTTCAAGTTTTCGGTGCAGACTTGGCAAAAATGTAAAAAGTTCTAATGCGTGCTCAACATCCATTTCCAAAATATCGTGGATGCTTTTGCCTTTGAATTTGACGGCTAAAATTTCGGGTTCAAATCGTTTTCCTTTGCATTGAGGACAGCGGATCCAGGCGTCTTCCATGAAATCCATATCGATCGATACTTGCCCCATGCCGTGGCAATACGCGCAAGATCCCTCTTTGACATTGAAGCTAAAATGACCGGCGGTAAATCCTCTCATCTTGCTTTCTGGCAGTTCGGTAAAAAGATCTCGGATTTGGTCAAAGAGCTTGATGTACGTCGCTGCGTTCGATCGAGCCGTTCTTCCGATCGGAGATTGGTCGACGGCAATGACTTTGTCGATGTGCTCGATGCCTTCGATCGCGGTATGTGTGCCGACAGGAAGTTGAGCGTGATGTAGCCGATTGGCCAAAGCTGGATATAAAATGTCTCGGATGAGAGATGATTTTCCCGATCCCGATACGCCCGTTACGCAGACGAAAAGGCCCAGCGGGATGGAGGCGTCGATATGCTGCAGGTTGTGATGGGAAGCGCCTAAAATGCGCAGTTGAGCGTCGGTTTTTTTTCGTCTCTCTGAGGGTGTTTCGATCTTGAGCCGGCCTGAGAGATAGCCCCCTGTAATCGATTCGGGATGTTTTAGCACTTCATCAAACGACCCGTTGACCAAGATCCGCCCGCCATGCTGTCCAGCTCCTGGCCCTACGTCGATAATCCGATCTGCCGCTCGCATAGTATCTGCATCATGTTCGACGACCAGCACTGTATTGCCTAAATTGCGCAAATGGACAAGCGCGTCGATCAAACGGTGGTGGTCTGTTGGATGAAGTCCAATGGATGGTTCATCGAGGACATAGATCGCGCCGACAAGCCCGGCTCCAATTTGTGACGCTAGTCTCACTCTTTGCGATTCGCCTCCGCTCAATGTCGGAGAGGTTCTCTCGAGAGAGAGATAATGGACGCCGACATGGATGAGAAATTCAAGGCGAGAGACGATTTCTTTGATCAGTTCTTCCGCGACGATAAGTTCTAAGGGACTCAGCGTTATCTTTTGAAAAAAAGTAAGGGTATCCGATAAAGGCATCATCGTGATCTCGGCGATCGTTTTTTCACCGAGCCGAGCCGCTGCCGGATAAGGCTTAATCCGAGCGCCTTTGCAATCAGGACAAACGATTTCGGTCATAAGCGCGCCCATTTTTTTGCGGTAGACATCGCTCTTGGCTGCGATCAACCTTTCTCTCGCTTCGTGCAATACCCCTTTCCATTTGACGTATTCATACCAGCGGTTTTTTTTCTCTGGATGGGTAAAGATCATCCGCGTCCACTTTTTCCCATCTCCATGCAAAAACACCTCTTTTGCTTTTTCAGGCAAATCTTTCCAAGGCGTCTTCAGATTGAATTTGTATTCTTTAGCTAAATGGCGATAAATATTGCCGAAACGAACCGTATGATAAGAGCTCGCTATCGTGCAGCAATCTTCGCTGATGCTAAGCTCTGGATCAATCACGCGCTTTAGATCAAAATCAGAATAGACGCCGAGACCTTGGCAAGTAGGACACATGCCAGAGGGATGGTTGAAAGAAAAATCGTGCGGCTCCAAAGGTCCATAGGATAATCCTGATTTTTTTGAATAAGCATGCTGTGAAAAAGAGATCTCTTCTCCTGTATCAAAGACAAACACGCTGAAAAAGCCCTTTCCTAATTCCAGCGCTGAATTCGCCGCTTCCGTCAATCGAGAAACATTGCCCGGTTCCACTGTCAGTCTGTCGATCACCAAGTCCACATCATGGGCTTGCGTCCCATCAAGCCTCTCTACTTCTCCAAGCTCCATCCAGTGGCCGTCGACTCTAAGTCTCATGTAGCCTTTGCTCAGCAGTTCGGCAAAGTCTTCTTTAAACTCGGCTTTTTTCCCTTTTGCATAAGGACTTAGAATCGCAATCTTCGTCTTCTCAGGCATTCTCTGCAGCGAGGCGATAATCTTTTCTCTACTCTGGGCCGCTACCGCTTCTCCGCTGACAGGACAATGCGGAACGGCAATCCGGGCAAATAGCACCCGCAAAAAATCATAGATCCCCGTCATTGTCCCAACGCTCGATCTCGGAGTTCTCCCCGCGAGCTTTTGCTCAATCGCAATTGTCGGCGCGATTCCTTCTATTGCATCCGCCTCGGGTTTCGCGAACTCGCCTAAAAACCTTCTCGCCTGATGCGAGAGCGACTCAATATAACGCCTCTGCCCTTCTACATAAATCGTATCAAACGCCAGCGACGACTTGCCCGAACCTGACACGCCGCTAAATACCACCAGCTCGCCAGGCTCCAAACGCAAGTCTACGCCCTTCAAATTGTGGACGCGTACGTTCTTCAATAAAATGGGCTGCTGGTCTGTCTTCATTCATGCCATGATATCAGGTTGCCCTAAAATGTGAAAAGCTCAAGTGTGCGAGTTGGGGCTCTGCCCCCTATAGTTTATAGTTTTCTTCGACTTTTCAGTTTCTTTGGATTTAAGTCCCTATCGCCTTCCAACGCTTCGCGTTTCCAGTTGATCACTTGCGTTTGATGAT
>JAJXYX010000084.1 GCA_021780355.1 bacterium
ACTCAAGAATCGGCTATTGGACGGGTTCAAAGCGCCAAAAATCGATTGCGGCAAAGTGGGTTGTATTGCCTCATACTAGCCCACTTTGCCGCAATCGATTTTTGGCGGCTTTCAATCCCGTCCAATAGCCGATTCTTGAGTCACGAATGGTATAAAATCAAAGGGTTAACTGCAATTGAAAGCAAGTCATAAACACTAATTCGAAGTAAAAAATAACATCTACTCGAAGTAAAAAAATCTAAAAAGAATAGGGAGTGTAGTCTCCTCCGAATTTAAAAGGATTGAAGTTATAGTGGAGCATAAGGATCCATGATGTGGAGGTTGTGCTAGGAATGGGATTGGCAAACCAGCCGAAGGGGATCTTGTACCTTTTGCTTGCATACACAAAAGAGAGTTTATCTAGGGCCGTAGGGATCAGCGCAGCGTAATTTTGAGGCCTTACAGTTGCATAGGCCGGCATTTTAGGATACACGTCGCTGCGAAGAGTCATCACATATCTAAACATGCTGTCATGATCTTTCTGTAAAGACTGTACATATTGGGCAGCTAAGGCTTTTTGCTGCGGATCGGAAGAAGAGGCTGCGACAGTTTGATATTGAGTGATCAAGCAACGAAGCATATTGATCGCTCCCGCCGTCCATTCGGCCGAGATGATTCCCTGTTTGTAATTGCCCGAAGAGCCATTGCCATCTTGATCGGAGTATCCCACGCCCCAAAGTGATCCGTCGGGGCCAAAAAAACCTCCCCACTGTTTGACTTGCTGCCAGCTATTGTAGCTCGTTCCGAATGCAAACCACGAATCGATGAGCGTCTGTCCTAAAACAGAAAGTCCCCACGTAGCAACATCTACAGCTTTTGGCTCAACAATCGGCGCCCAGTCGCTGCTTTGGCTCGGATCATTAGCCAATCCTCCTTGATAAAACACCTTAGCTCTCGCATTCCAAGCGTTGTTTTGAAAAAAAGACAAAAGTCCTTTCGTCTGAGCTCCCAGCGGAGTCTGCCCTCCATAAATCATCCCTTGAATGGAAGAGAGCGTCTCCTGAATATATTCTTTCTGTCCTAGAGATAAACTCGTTTCATATTGCAGCTCATCTTGCAAAACGCCCTTCAAAATCATCAATCCCGCTAATGCGGAAGCATTATTTTCTACCGACACGAGATAAGGATTCACTGGCTCTCCTCCCGTGTTGCCAAGAGATCCTTTGCACGCATAATAAATAGCGCCCAAACGAGACTGCATGCAACGAAGAGCAATCAGCACCCCCAAAGCATTTTGCACAGCCGGAGACGAATAAGGAACATAACTTCTCCCCATAGCCTTTTGATTCAAATAAGCCGTTTGCAAGGGCCCAATAAAAAATCCCCAAGCGTTCTCCCCCGTAATCGGCTTCCAATCGAGCCATGTCATTTTTCCCGCCGCATAATCAGGGTTGGAAGGCAAATTTTCCGCAGTGACATACTGCATATAGTTCGTTCCCATAAATGGGTCTTGGGAAAGCCAATTTCTCGTCACCATACGAAAAAAATAGGCGCAGCTTTCCGAAGTGATCGGATGGCCGTTGTAAGTAAACGTCCCATCTGCATGAGTCGTCGCCCTATTGGCCCCCACTTGCGTCTGCGAAGCATTCCCATCGTAACCGACCACTAAAAGCACGTTCTGGGCCTGCGCCATCTTAAATAGATCCTGCCCCGTCGGACTCTGCACGCCCGCCCTGCCGCACACTCCCAAAGCCATCTGCCAGCAGGCCGCATCGTAAATATCCGTGCCATTAAATGCATTGACCCGTTCAATTTGCAAATCCGCTCCTGGAGACTGCGGGCTCGGCGTCAACGTATAATCCCCTGGATGATACACATCCACGACAGTCAAATTATTCCCAGGAATCGAACCGACATACTGTCCCCAATAATCAGCCGTACTATAATAACTCAAAGGCAAACTCAGCCCCCTTAAAGCCCCCGCCGATCCCAAATAGGTCACCCCGCCCGAACTCATCGGCGCAGTTAAAAAATTCAACTCAGCCGCCACTTGAGCCTCCGTCTGAACCGAAGGAAAGCTTTGAGCAAACAACATCCCCGACACACAAGAAAAACAAACAAAACATAGCATCTTCATCGAATCAAACCCCAATTTTCATGAAGTAACACTATAGAAAAATCCACGCTCGCATGCAAAGAAATTATTTCATCCCAAAGGGCTCCGCCCTTTACCCGCCAAAGGACTTCGTCCTCTGGACTCCTATCTGTTTTTATATAAATTAAATAGGAGTCCAGAGGACGAAGTCCTTTGGCGGGGCGCGGGGCGGAGCCTCGCTAAACTTGTGGAGCGGGCTGCTCAATTGCCTTTTCGAAATAGGCGATGGTGGCGAGGAGTCCTTGTTCGAGGGGGACGCTGGGCTGCCAATCGAGGAGCTGTTTGGCTTGATCGATGTTAGGGCGGCGCTGTTTGGGATCGTCGGAGGGGAGAGGGAGGAAGCGGAGGGACGATTTTGAATTGGTGAGGCGGAGGATTTGGCGGGCGAGATCGACGACCTTGAATTCTTCGGGGTTGCCGATATTGATGGGGCCCGTGAGGGAGTCGGAGGAGTTCATGAAGCGGCAAATGACTTCGATAAGATCGTCGACGAAGCAAAACGAGCGGGTCTGCTGGCCGTCGCCGTAAATGGTAATCGGCTCATTTTTGAGAGCTTGGACGATGAAGTTTGAAACGACCCTGCCGTCGTTCGGATGCATGCGAGGTCCATAGGTGTTGAAGATGCGGCCGACTTTGATGGGAATCTTGTGCTGGCGGTGATAGTCGAAAAAAAGCGTCTCAGCGCAGCGCTTGCCCTCGTCATAGCAAGAACGAAGACCGATCGGGTTGACGTTGCCCCAGTAGGACTCTTGTTGGGGATGGAGGTGAGGATCTCCGTAGACCTCGCTTGTCGAGGCTTGAAAAATTTTAATTTTAAGACGCTTGGCAAGACCTAAAAGATGCAGCGCGCCCTGAACGCTTGTCTTGATCGTTTGAATGGGATCAGCTTGATAATGCAGAGGAGAGGCGGGGCAGGCGAAATTGTAGATTTCATCTACCTCGACATGCAAAGGGAGACAAATATCATGGCGCAGCACTTCAAATTGCGGATGATTGAAAAGGTGCGCAATGTTTTCGCGCGAACCGGTGTAAAAATTATCCACGCAAAGGACATCATGGCCATCCGAAAGGAGCCGTTCGCAAAGATGCGATCCTAAAAATCCGGCGCCGCCAGTAACTAAAATTCTTTTATGCTTTACATCTCTCATGATCGTCGGAACGCTATAAAGGTTAATCGACTATACTCTTCATCGTAAGCCCAAGAGATAAAGGGTGTCAATAAATCAATTGGTTCCCCCTGAAGAAATACAGCAATTTTATCGCAAATTTTTAATACAGCTTTTGATTCAGAGAATTCCAAAGGCGAGCAAAGATAAATAAAAATGAAATCATAACTCCCCTTTAGTTGATCTAACAAAGATAAAAAAGAAGGAGATTGAAGCCACTCTGTTCCAAAAGGACTGTACCCGCCGGAGGACAAATAATCAAATCCTTGGTAGGAACGAAGAGGAATTTCTGTAATCTCCCCCTCTAACACCTGTAAAAGCCCAGGAAGGTCATTTTCTTGAAATGGTTTAGAAAAATCAGCTCGGACCACACACACTTTTTTTCGAAGACGAGCCATGAGCTCAGCCAAAGGAAAAGAAAAATCGGGGCCCTTGCCGCCGAGCAAACCGACAACTTGAGACTCAGGCGAAGCGTCTGCAAAAAGACACACATTTCGAAGCGTTTCTCTATCCGATCCAAAAAGGTGTTCCACCAAAGCCCCGTCGCAAGATGACGAGAGAAGTCCGCTAAAGGGCAGCCCCAGCCGCCGCAGCTTGTCGCCATTCATAGAAAAACCAGACGCAGCCTCTTTCAAGAGATTGGCAAAAAAATAGCAGCCGCTAAAAAGAAACGCCCCTAAGCAAATCGTAAGAGAAGCATAAGGGAAAATCGGCAAAAAAGAAGAGACGGCAGGATCGATCGGTTTAGATCCTATTTGATGCAGATGATGGCTGATCGTTTTTGTTTCGACGAGCTGGACAATGGCTTCCATGATCATCTGATGAGCTTTTGACTGTAGATCAAAAAGCTGTTCATCGTACCATTTTTCCGGAAGAGCAGCTAATTGCGAGCGGAGATCCGCCATCTGCTTTTCTAATAGCTCTTTTTCCTGCAAAAGCTCAACGCGCCTCTTGGCCATTTCTGCTTGAATCCCCTCTTCGAGCACTGAGATATGGCCCTGCAGACAATCGAGGCCTATCTGCTGGAGCATGTCGAGTTTTTCTCGCAAAACGGCCGAGTGCATTTTTTCTACTTGAGCTGTTTGCTCCAAATGCTCTTTAAATAAGCGGCGCTGCAAGGCTAAATCCTCTTTCCAACGAAGCGCCTCTTTCGCGCTGCAGTATTTGTCCTCCTTCAGCTGCCGATATACAGAGTCGGCGCTTGCAATGAATTGCTGGCTAATCGGATCTTTTAAAGAAAGCGCCAAACATCCCAGTTCCCCCTCTTCCAATTGAAGCTGCTGCAACGCTTGCTCTACCGCGTGAAGCTGAAGTTTCGATTCATCCAAGCGGCAAAGAGAGTCTTTGTATAAGCTGCGAGACGTTTCCCAATCCATCCCCTCGCCTGCTTGCGGGGCCAGACCGGAGCGAAGCAGCCTCTCTGTTGCAATTTTTTCCCGCATCGAAAGAATTTTTATCCAATGGGCCAAAGAATCTTGGACCTCTTGCAGCTCTGGATTCTCCTCTTGGATGTTTTGGGCCCAAGCCAACACGAGAGCGTCGGGATCAAAGATCTTTCCTTGCAACTGCTCTAACCCTAGCTGAGCTTTTCTTTTCTCTCCTCTCAGCTCTTCGAGATAATGGCTTGCCTCATCAGATCGTTTGGAAAAGGGAGAAGAAGAGAGGGAAACTTCTAAAAAATCTTTTTGCTTTTGCCACTCCGAAAGTTCCGCATGCATGGACTCCAAACGAGCGTATAAGGGAGAGCGCTGCTCTAAAATCCTCCCCTCTTCCACCTGGCGCAGCTCAAAATCCAGCGCCAACATTTTTTCTCTCATCTGTAGATGAGAAGATAAAAACACTTGGAGCTCTTGAGATAAATTCAAACAGCCTCTCTCTGCCAAATGATGGCTAAGATAAGAAGCTTGGATCTTGAGTTCGTCTTCAAATTGAGAAAAAAGCTCCTTTTGACGTTTTGCTAAATAGGCCAATTGCTGCTCTGCAAAAACTCGATGGTCTTGCCGAAGATAATTTTGCAGCTCCATCATGAGTGTATTTAACAGCAGCGCGCCCCCTTCCCGATCTGGACTCAAGTAGGTCAAATCATACATCGAGGCGTTGAGTTTCTGAGGAAGTATCCGAATTTTTTTACGCAAAGATTGCACGACATCAAGCCAAGGATGCACACGCACGATATAATGCTGGCGGGGTTTCAGCGTTTTAGGAACCTCTTGCAAGGTCAACTGGCAGTTTGAAAAAGCAACTGAAGCGCCGAGCGTCCCCGAAGCCAGCTTGTTTTTCCCTTCAAATACATCAAAATGTTCCCGATCCGTAAAAAAAAAGGTTAGCTCAACCGTTTTTTCCCCTTCATAACAAAGATTTCGAAATCGAAATGGCTCAAAATGATCCAAAGGACGCCTTCTTTCAGCGCGAATCAAATTGGCCATCCGCCGAATCCCTAGAATCCCCAAAGATCCTCGCTTCACCTCGGCCTGCAATCCCAATTTTTCAACTACACAGCGCAAAACCGCACGCGACATCATGAGAGGCTGCGTCTGAGAAGCCGAGGAAGGAGCGCTGCCAGAAAATAGCTGTTTAACAAGATCCCGTCCGTCTCCCCCGCTCACGTCGGATTGCTCCTTAAACGAAGCTTCGATCAAATAAGCCGGCTCTTTGGCGCAAAGTAAAATCAAAGCGAATAGAGCGCCAATGCAGCCAAGTCGAAAAAGAATCTTTCTTTTTCGATGAAATAGTTCGATCACATCTTGCACGCTGCAAAGACGAACATCTCGCAAAGACTCCTTCATGGCCAAACGCCCCAAGTGCCGCATTGCTGTCCCACAATATCGATCGTTGTAAAGCTAGGCAAAAGCTGAGAAATAAAACGGTTCCATTCCGTGATCGGCTTGGAAGCTACGTAGACAATATCGCCCGGCATCAAAAGCAAACTGTCGTTGGGCAAATGGATCACATGCTCCCAATTGAGCGTATAAATTTTAGGCTGGCAAATGTTGCCGCGAATCACCTGGATATACGAGCGATCTCCCGTATAAGGAATTCCCCCTGCTTCGGCCAAAGCATGGCGAAGAGACATAAACCCATGCGGCAAATGAACGACCCTTTCACGGGCAACTTCCCCCATGACCATCAAACTGGCGGCAGAAGGCTCTGCAATGTAAATTTTATCGCCGCCCCGCATGACAATATTTTGCGTCATATCGCCCTCTTTAAGGAGCTTGTAAAAATCAACAGAGATCAACTGCCCATCTCGAGCGAGATAGCTTTTAAATAAATTCGCCTCTGGCGGCACCTGAGCTTTCGAAAGCACATCGAACAAGCGAATTTTCCCATCGACAGGCACGCTTGAAAGACTGACCATCCCTGCAAGTTCAACCTTCCTCATCATCCGGTCTTTATAGGCGATAAAAACCTCCATATCGGCGATTTGCGACTGATAACACGCTTGAATAGCTCTTCTGGCTTCTTCAAGAGAAAGTCCAGAAACCCTAATCGGCGCAAGATCGGGCAGTAAAATATGGCCTTGGACCACTCGGTAGCCTACTGAACTGCCGATGGAAGCGACAGCTTGCACGATATCGGTCCGCTTGGGGTGATAAAGAGCAATTTGCAACACGTCGTCTTCATGGATCAGATCTTGATACGCTTCCAAATATTCTTCTTGAAGCTCTTCGCACTCTTTTCCCTCCAACTCAAGAATGGAAAATTTCCCCTCCCGAATTTTATAAGAATCGAGAACAAACTCATCCGCCCCGAAAAGATCTTTCCCCATATAAGGTCCGCTGCAGCTAGCCAACCACAGGGTCAAAAAAAGAAAAAAACATCTCAGTCCGTTCATCATTTGAAAAAAACCCATGCAAAATAAGAATTCGGGTCTTTACAATGGTAAATACTAAGAGAGTGCCTGCACATCGAGACCCGGAGTCCATTTTGTATAGCAGATTTTTTTTTATGAAAGTAGGTTTTTAATCCGCTGATGAAACGAATTTTGATTACCGGCGCGGCTGGATTTATTGGATTTCACCTGGCTCTCCATCTCCATAAAAGGGGAGATTTTGTGATAGGCCTCGATCATTTTAATACCTATTACGACCCTTCGCTCAAATACCAAAGACAGCAAGTGCTGCAAAAGCTGCCCGTCCACATCGCGCATATGGACATACGGGACAGAAATCATGTCAAAGAGCTCATCGCAAAATATGAAATTACCCATGTCGTTCATTTAGCAGCTCAGGCGGGGGTTCGCCATTCGATCTCCGAACCGGATGACTATGTGGCTTCCAATCTGCAAGGATTCGTATCGATCTTAGAGGCTTGCCGGGCCTTTCCGAAAACAAAACTCATCTATGCCTCTTCCTCTTCTGTATACGGTCTAAATAAAAAAACACCTTTTGCAGTCGAAGATAAAACAGACCAGCCGGCCAATCTTTACGGAGCCACAAAAAAAGCCAATGAGGTCATGGCGCACGCTTATCATCACCTCTATGGACTCTCTGTCACAGCTCTTCGTTATTTTACTGTCTATGGTCCTTGGGGCCGCCCCGACATGGCCTATTATCGCTTCACCCGTCAGATTTGCGCTAACGAACCGATCGACGTATTCAACCACGGTCTCATGAAACGGGACTTCACTTATATTGACGATATCGTCAACGGCACCATGGCCGCGATCGATTTAGGGGCTCCCTGTGAAATTTTCAACCTAGGCAACCACTGTCCTATTTCTTTGACCTACCTCATTCAACTGCTTGAAAAGGGGCTGCAGAAAAAGGCTATATGCAACATGCTTCCCATGCAACCGGGCGAAGTCACAGAAACATACGCCGACATTGAAAAAAGCCAAAAACTCCTCGGTTTCCGTCCTATCGTCTCTTTAGAAGAAGGAATTTTAAAATTCCTCGAATGGTATCGCTCGTATCACAAAATCAGTCCTTTACAATTAGAGATTGGCCCACGAGAGTCCATCGATTAGATCGCTCGCAATAAGTCCGCAAGAGTTTTTGATTTTTGCCATTTTTTCCCCAGTCCGCGCATGCAAAACAGCGCCCAAAATCGCCGCATGCCAACAAGAAAGTCCCTGCGCTAAGAAAGAGGCGATCATCCCTGTAAGCACATCTCCAGCGCCGGCAGTCGCCATTCTAGGATCCCCGTAAGGAATGACCTTAAAGTTCCGCTGCGGACCCAAAACAAACGTGGGAGCTCCTTTGAGAACTAAAATAGCGCCCGTTTGATCGCATAAATTTTGACAAAGAGCTAGCAACTCTTCATCCGAGGGAGCTTTTTTGATGTTAAGCAATCTTAGCACTTCTCCTCGATGAGGAGTCAAAACCACATTTTTCGGCAAGCAGCTAAGATCTGAAATCAGGGCGTCCGCGTCGATAACGCAAGGCTGCGTGGCTTGAGAGAGATACTTGACAAGCCAATCTCGCATGCAAGGAGAAGAACCGAGTCCAGGACCGACAAAAATTGAAGAGGCTCTGGAAAGCTCATGCAGCCAAGCGGCTTCTTCCCAGGGAGCGTGGATGAGCTCAGGAAACGAATTGCACATATTCGCTTCTGCTTCTTTAGGATAAAAAAGCCTCACGATGCCAGCGCCGCTGCGCAAGGCGGCAAGCGAAGCGAGTTTCGGCGCTCCTGATAAAGCCTTTGATCCTCCATAGCCTAAAACATAGCCCGCTTGATACTTATGCCGATTTCTTACGAGCCGAGGGTTTTGTAATTCTGAAAAAGTGGGCAGCTCGGCAAAAATTTTGGCTTGCTCTATATATTTTTGAGGAAGCCCAAAATCCTCAACTATTAATTCACCTACACAGTTCCAACCATTTCGAAGAAAAAAGCCGCTTTTCGGGCAGCCGAGAGCGACGGTCGCTGTTGCCTGGATGGCCGACTCGGAGCCCTCTCCTGTCGTCCCATGAAGCCCCGAGGGCAGATCAATCGCAAGAATAGGCAAGCGTGAATGGTTGGCCCTTTCGATTACACGGGCAAGTAAAGGGTCAAGCTTTCCTTGAAATCCAGTTCCCAAAAGCCCATCGACTATGAGATCGTAAGAAGAAAAATCAACATCTATAGAAACACACTCCCCTCCCCCTTCTTCAAAACGGCGCCGCATAAGCCGATTTAACTCGCTGCTTTCTTCCAAAGAATAGATTGTCAAAGCATGGACTCTAGATTTTTTTTTCAAAAGAGCCCCCCCCGACGCCAAAGCATCGCCCCCTTTATTCCCTTTTCCGACAAGTAACAAAATTTTTGCAGCACGCAAAAATTTTTTTTCGACAAAAAGGGCCACTTTTTCGCCAGCTTTTTGCATAAACATTTCTTGGTCCATTCCATCCGCAATGGCCATTTGTTCAATTCGAACCATTTCTTGCGCTGTCAACACGATGTTCATGAAAAAATCACCTTGCTCTATATCTCATTTTTTAATCACAGATCCTTAAGCCCTATTAAAGATTCATCGCGCTTAAAATCCCATGTATTTTTTTTGAAAAACAAAAATCAATTACCGAAGAGAAAAATAAACATGAAATTAAATAAGAGAAACGCTATCATTTAGTCAAACAAACAAGAAAAACACAAAGAACTATTAAACATAAACTAAATTTTTACAGGAGAAATTTATGATACCTTTTACATCAAGCCTATTAGAAAATCAGAGCCCTTGGCTCAGCAGCCACATAGAAAATCTTATCGAGACTGATTTGAAAGCGGCTGAGCATTTTTTTGCTGAAAATAAAAAAAATGGGCACATGTATGCCGAAGTCACCCCTTTTGGCAACAGAGTCGTTAGGGTAGATGGCTTTGAGGGGGCTGTAAAGATCAGCAAACTCGCTGCCTTTCTAACGAACGCGGCACTCAACGCTGTTCTTATGGAGTCAGATGCAGAGGAGCGTCTTGCAGGATTAGAGATCGTTAAGCAAGTGAGACAACTCAATGCAAAAACTAGAAGAGAGCTGAAGACTCAAAATATCTTCACTCGCTTCGCTGCCCAAAATTGGATAAGCGACTCTAATACAAAAAGACTAGAAACACCTGAGTTCTATTTCCGCACATACAACAGGGCTCAATTTAAAAAAGACTTCCCAGTCCCACCAAAAACTACTCAAGAAGGAATCTCTACTTTTGATCATATGAAGGATTTCGATCCTACGGCAAGAGATTTCCCAACAAGATACTTAGACGTACACACAAAACAAATTGTGACACGCAAAGACTCAAAGTTGGCAGACAAGGAAAATCTGATGCCTATCAGCGAGCTTCGCTCATTCAAGCGTCAAGTATTTACCGTAAAAACCAAAGATATCAATACACAACTAAAGAAAGCTAAACAAGCAGTAGCCAAAGCGCTTGAAATCATCAGCGCAGTAGCCCCGCAAGCTGCTTAAGCCAACAAAGGTCTTTAAGATCACTCTCCCTTTCTCAAAAAGGGAGAGTCTTCTCTTCATCAAAGATGTTCTTCTTTAATCGCCCGTTGTAAAAGAGCTTTTACAGCCTCTCGAGGATCCAAGCCATCGAAAATGACCGAATAGGTCGCTTCTGTAATCGGAATAGGAATGTGATGCTTTCGCCCTAATTCGCGCACAGAAACGCAGGTATAAATTCCTTCCACCGCCATGCCGATTTTTTGCCGAGCCCCTTCTGGAGAAAAGCCTTCTGCTATTAAACGCCCATAGCGATAGTTGCGGCTATGGCGCGACATGCACGTCACGCAAAGATCTCCCATGCCAGCGAGGCCATTGAGAGTTTCTGGCCTGCAGTCTTTAATGACGCAAAGTTTTCTCATCTCATGAAGCCCTCGGGTCATAAGAGCCGCTTTCGTATTATCTCCGCAGCCAAGGCCATCAGAAATCCCGCAGGCTATCGCTATAATGTTTTTCATAGCGCCGCCAAAACACACTCCATTCATATCGGCATTGGGGTAAATGCGGAACGTCGGGGTAGAAAAAAGCTGCAAAATCAGCTGAGAGACCTCTGGATTATACGCAGAGCAGACGATCGAGGTTGGCATCTGCTGGATCACCTCTTCAGCATGGCTAGGGCCGCTTAGAGCGCCCACAAGAGGACTTTCGGAAACGGCGAGCAGCTCAGAAATAATTTCAGGAAGAAGAAGCCCCGTTTTTTGCTCAATGCCCTTTGAGGTGAGAATAATGGGACAATCAACCGGACCGCATTTCAAAACTTGCTCAAAAACAGGACGAATGCCAGCAGATGTGACGCTCTCGACAATCACATCGGCCCCTTGAAGAGCTTGTTTTAAATCAGAGGTAAATTGAATCGAGGGAGGAGTTTGAAATCCAGGAAGTTTAGGGTGTCTATGAGTTTTTTGAAGCTCTTCGCTCAGAGAAGAGTCTCTAGACCACATCGTTACAGAATGCCCATTTTCAGCCAGAACATAAGCGAGGGCAAATCCCCATGTTCCCGATCCTAAATAACAAATAGTTTGTTTTTTTATCGACATAATGCCCTTTCTACTGCCTCAATCCCTTGAGTGCCGTCTTTTGTTTTCAAAGGAGCATAACATTCTTCACGGGGACTGCACAAGACCGCAATTGATCGGGCATGAGGAAAAGCGTCAAATAAAAACTTTTCCCCTTTCCAAAGAAGCTGCTTCGTCCCTTGATGCTGCACGTTTTTTTGAACCCAGTGAAGAGGTAAATCAAGGGGCGCTATTCGCTCAATAAAAGAGAGATTTAAACAGACAAGGCCAATATAAGCATATCGATAGGTAAGCCGGCCATCTGCTTCTACTTGCTGAAGAAGCTTTGGATCAATATCGCAGTATTCAAGAATTTCTAGCTTTCCCTCTCGGTCCACCAAAACCCCCATCGCTTCCTCTGGAAATTTCCTCTCAATGCAGCAGATGGTGACCTCGGCAAGATTTTTTTGATGAAGGGAAAGAAAATTTTGATCTAAAGGATTGGCCAAGGGATTGTCGACAGGCATGATCGAGACCCTTTCAATGCCTCGGCGAGCCCAGCTGTCATAAATTCCAGAAGAAAAAAAGCAGCGATAAAAACTTCCATTGCCATCTGCACCCTCGATGCCAAGCTGCCGTTTGTTTTCATCTAAAAGAGGCAAAGTAGATTGCTGAAAAAAAGAGATCTCTTTACCGAAAAATTGGTGCTTTTCAAAATATTGGACAGTGTCTTCATGATTCGCTGAAGATGTCATGATGGCGATAGGCGTTTCATTTGGAATTTTTTCTACAATCCTTTCAAAAAGCGTTTTTCCAAGAATTGAAAACATCCCCTTCGGCAATAAAGAACCCAGACGAGTTCCTTGCCCACCCGCCAAAATCACACATCCTACATTGCAAGAATCATCTTTTGCTGCAGCCCCTTCTTTTGTAGAAACAACTTGCCACGGCCTGCAAGGACGCAGAGACGGAAATAGATAATCCACCACTTTTTTTGCAGGCAGCGCGGACAAATCTCTATGGTCCGCCAAAAGCGGACAATGCACCAAAAGAAGATTCGGCGAGCGAACATTTTGTTTTAAAATCCCATGCTTCGCATCTGCCCAAAGCGAGACGACTTGAATGGGGAAAATTTGATCTAAATAATAGATCATCGATAAAACGCCGGAATCGGGAACGACAAGATGCTGACATCGGTTCTTAATAATCGAGATCATCTCAAAAAGCGTTGTCTTCCCCCTCAAATCGATCACTTTTGGATGCTCCCATAAAGCTCCTTTGCCCACACCAAAAACAACAAGCTTGGCAGAATTTGGCAAAAGAGAGAGCAATTCCTGCCATCTCTCTTGAGGCCAGTTGCGCCAAAGACCGTAGGAAGTTTCCGCAGAGATCTGCGCGCCGATATAAGTAAATCCTCGCGGCAGATCAAAGCTATTGGCTAACGAATCATACTCCTCCTTCCATTGCAGCTTAGGAATGACAGTTCCAAGCTGCCAGCGAACCCAATCCGTAGGATTAGGCTTTTCAATGATCAGATCAAACTGTTTGGGATCTATATCCAATTGATGCAAGGTACTCATGACATCATAAGCCTCTCCCCGTTTCCAATGGGGGGCCGCAATCGTTTTCACTCCAGAAAGCAAAGAAAAACCATCTTGCAAATTTTCACGGATCAAAAAGGTGATCTGAGACTGAGGAACAAACGTTCGGATCCTCTGCACCATCGCATAAAGACCGAGCGCGATATCGCCAAGCCCCCGATTCCAAGCGAGCAATATATGAACCTGGCCCGACGAATCTTTTCGAGCTATTTTCTTCAACATTCGATCAAAAGGATTCGGCAAAATCCAGCGGGCAATTTTTTTAAGCATAAACTAATATGTCGATCCTATCGACATATCCATTTAACATGTCGAAAAATCGACGATTTTTCGACATATTCTTTTTTATAAAAACGCAAACAACCGACGTTTAACGAGTTAAGAAAAGCCCTTCAAAAGCTTCCGGACTCTATCATACACCTCATCAACCGTAATCTCTTTCATACAACGAAAATCAATCGGGCAAACCCGTTTAAAGCAAGGAGAGCAGCTGACCTTTTTATGGATGACCGCCTCGCTTTGTCCATAGGGACCCGTCTTTTCTAAATCTGTAGAACCAAAAAAAGCGATAAGAGGAACGTTAAAAGCAGATCCAATATGCATCGGACCGCTGTCATTCGTGACCAATACATCGCAGCTTTTAATAATACAAGCGAGCTCTCTAAGAGAAGTAACTCCCGCCAAATTCATGACAGATTCGGGCAGTCCCTGGCAAATCTGTTTGATCAGCAGGTCCATGGAGGCGTCTCCAAAAAAAACAACGACCGTATCTTTTCGAGCGACAAGACGCGAAGCGAGCTCTTTAAATTTCTCTGGAGGCCAACATTTCGCCGATCCATAAGCGGCTCCTGGATTCATCCCAATCAAAGTTTGCCCTGAACGATAGCCGCGCTGATGCAATAGTTCTTTAGCTTCTAAAACTTCTTTATCCGATACATATAGCCGTGGTTTTGTCGTTGAAATAGGAATGCCCAACGGCTCGAGCAATCTTTTATACGTGACAACTTGATGTTCTTTTTTTTCTGGCAAAGCTACAGGATCAGAAAGGAGCCATCTACGCATATGGCCAGGAAAGCCAATACGCCTTGGCACGCGGCCTTGCCAAAACCACCAAGCTGAAGAGAAAGAATTAGTGAGCAAAAGCCCCAAATCGTATTTGCCTTGAATCATTTTATCGATGATATTGCGTTTCACCTGCCTTCGCAAAAAACCATTTTGCGGTTTTGTGAAACAAAAAAGCTCATTAATGGATTTATCTTCTTTCAATAGTTCGCATAGCGGCGTTTTGCACATCGCCGTAATCGAAGCCTCGGGGTATTTAGCTCTAAGATCAGCAAGAATAGGGGTGGCCATCACAAGATCTCCCACCCAATTCGGCATACGGACTAAAATATTTTGCGGTTCCATACAAAAGATTGTATCGGATGGAGAAAATCGCCGCCAGATCTTCATTAAAATATTGAGAACCCAAAGAAAGTCGTGTACATTGTGAACAAAAAAATCGACTCAAATATGCCTCTTCCCGATCCCCCCTCCATTATTTTAGGCATCGATCCCGGAACCAGGATCACAGGCTACGGCATCATCCGCCAATTGGGCCATAGCGTGGAACCGCTCGATTTCGGCTGCGTGCGCCCTCCAGCCCATCTGCCCCTTCATGACCGCTACAGGATTATTTTCGACGGAGTCGAGCAAATCATTACAGAGTTCAAACCCACAGCGATTGCCGTAGAGTCGCAATTTGTGATGAAAAATGTGCAAAGCGCCCTAAAACTCGGCATGGCAAAAGGGATGATTTTATTAGCAGCGGCCAGGCATAAAATTCCCCTTTTCGAGTATCCTCCCAAGAAAGCGAAGCAAGCAGTGGTCGGTCGCGGCGGAGCGACAAAACTCCAAGTGCAAAAAATGATCCAAACGCTGCTCAAACTACCCAAACTTCCTGAACCCGAAGACGCAGCCGATGCTCTAGCTTTGGCCATTTGCTGCGCGCACAATTTAAGGTTTGCCTCATGTACGAATCCATTACAGGAACTCTCAAAGAAAAAGACCCTCTTAAAGCCGTAGTAGAAGCCTACGGCGTCGGCTACCGCCTCAACATTTCGCTGAGCACCTACACAAGACTTCCCTACCCAGAAGCCAAAGTGCATTTATACCTTTCCCAAGTAATCCGAGAAGATGCGCACACCCTCTATGCTTTTGACGTAAAAGAAGACCGCAATCTCTTTGAAATGCTGCTCACCGTCTCCGGCATCGGCCCCAAAACAGCGCTAGCCATCGTAGGCCACATGGAGCCCGGAGCCTTTCAAAGAGCCATCCACACCTCAGATGTCCGGCTGCTCAGCAAATTGCCAGGCATTGGCAAAAAGACCGCTGAACGGCTCGTGTTAGATATGAGAGACAAATTCAAAGGCCCCTCTAAAAAAGACGCCCTCCTCTCTCTCAATCTATCTCCACCCGAACCGCATCTGGAAACCGACGCCATCCAAGCGCTCATTCATCTCGGCTATCATCCCCTCGACGCGCAAAAAGCGGTCGCCTCAGTCCGTAGCGAGGAAAAAGAAGAGCAAGACCTAGGCCGTTTCATCACCCTCGCCCTAAAAAAAATATAAAATTCCAAATGAGATCGATGCATAACTCGCTTATTTGTGAGTAAGCAAGACCATGAGGGTCAAAAAATTAACCAAAAAATATAAAAAACAAAAAGGATTCCAAAGGACTTCGTCCTTTGGTGGGGCTTGGGGCAACGCCCCAAAAAAACTACACACACTCAATCTGAGTCCCCAACTGCCCGGCGAGGTCGTGGATTTTTTCGCGGAAGAGGGCGTCGGCTTTGACGCCCCATTGGGAATCGATTTGAATGACGCCCCAGTGTTTGGCGGATCCGACGAAATGAATTTCAAGGGGGGATTTTCCTGGGTGTTGGCGGAACACATTTTTTAGAGCGAGGATGCCGCTGAAGCGGATCTGGTCGGCGTTGAGTTTGAGGCGAATCAAGCTTGTATCTTCTCGAGGGGCCTCTTGTTTTTCTTTGGCGGCTTTGGCGCTCTTCCATTTGGGCTCGCCATGTCTAGATTGAGCTTTGAGCCGATCGTAGCAATCATCACATTCTTTGAGGCTCTCTTCATCGACGGAGGTCAGATCATCAAGGTAGCGGCATTGAAGATGGAGAGATTCGGATTTTCTCTCAATTTGTAAAATCGCATAGAGGAGCTGATTTTCCCGTATGAGAAGGCTTTTTTGTTCAAACATTTCAGGCCAAACAGGAAGCTCGAATCGCTCAAATCCATCGCCAATGGTGAGGATGGCGAACTTTTTTTGCGTTTTGGAAGAAATTTTAATAGCTACCGTTTCGACAACAAAGGCAGCTCTAAATAAGGCGCCGTCAGGGAGCGTCTCCATATCTTTAAAAGATGTGCAAGAAAGACGAAATAAGATGGAGCGATACGCATCCATCGGATGGCCGGTCAAATAAAAACCTAAAAGCTCTTTTTCTCTCTGCAGGATTTGCATAGAATCTGTGCGATAAGCGAGAGTCGGGGGGGAAGAAAAAGGTTTAGCTTCCTCTTCGAGAAGAGAAAAGAAGTTCATCACCCCGCGCGACGATTCTTTTTGCTCGGACGCCGCCCGTTCAAACATAGGCTCGACACTTTCTCTCAGCTCGTCGCGGCTCCAGCCGGTAAAATCAAAAGAACCTGCATCAACGAGAATCTCAATGGCTTTTTTCCCTATGCGCGTCTTATCTACCCGCTCAATGAAATCATAAAGGCTTTGAAAGCTTCCCCTTCGCGATCTCTCTTCGATGATCATCTCGACAACAGCCTGGCCAACTCCCTTGACGCCAGACATAGCAAACCGGATCCCATCGGCCGCCGCGACAAATTCGCTCGCTGCCTGATTGATATCGGGAGGAAGAACGGGAATCTGCATCGAGCGGGCTTCGCGGATAAATTTCGCGACCTTTGTCGTATCGTCTCGGTCGCACGTCATCAAAGCCGCCATCCACTCTTTGGGATAGTTCGCCTTCAGATAAGCCGTCGTATAGGTTAAGTAAGCGTAGGCTGCCGCATGAGATTTGTTAAAACCATAAGAAGCGAACTTTTCAATTTTATCGAAAATCATCCCAGCGGTCGAGGCATCGATGTTTTTTCCTGCCGCGCCTTGTAAAAATTTTGCCCGCTGGCGAGCCATCTCCTCTTTGTCCTTTTTACCCATCGCGCGGCGAAGCACATCACCCTCGCCTAATGAATAACCGGCAAGAAGGCTAGCAATCTGCATCACCTGCTCTTGATAGACCATGACACCATAAGTTTCCGAGAGGACTTCTTTCATGAGAGGATGATCGATCTCAATTTCTTCGCGGCCGTGTTTTCGTTGAATAAACGAAGGGATCATATCCATGGGGCCGGGGCGATACAACGCGCCGACGGCGATGATCTCTTCAAACACATCAATGTGCAGCTGCCGAACAAGATCCTGCATCCCCCCAGATTCCAGCTGAAACACGCCCATCGTTTTGCCTTGTGTTAGAAGATCGAATGTCGTCCGATCATCGAGCGGCAAATTCGCCCAATCAATGACGCGCCCTGTTGCTTTTGCAATCGCGTCTACGCATTTTTGAATCGACGTCAAGGTTTTCAGACCCAAAAAGTCGATCTTGAGCATACCGACGCTTTCGACCGGCTTCATCGCAAATTGAGTAACGACCATATCAGAATCTTTCGCCGTGCAAACAGGCACGTAGTCTGTAATGGGACCGCCGGAAATAATAAGCCCCGCCGCATGCGTACTCGTATTGCGAATCGATCCCTCGGTCTTTTTGGCCATCTCCAAAATCCGCCTTGCCTCTTCATCTCGCTCCATGAATTGGGCGAGGGCAGGATCAACCTCAAAAGCTTTTTCAAGAGTCATCGTCGGATCTTCCGGCACTAAAGCCGCAATCTCATTAACCTTTGATAAAGGAACATTCAGCACCCGGCCTACATCCTTGATCGCCATCTTGGCCTTCATCGTACCAAACGTAATGATCTGGGCGACTTTATCCTTTCCGTATTTACTTACCGTATAATCAATCACCTCTTGACGCCGATCCATGCAAATATCGACGTCGATATCAGGATAGGAAACTCGCTCAGGATTGATAAACCTTTCAAAGAAAAGATGGAAGCGAAGCGGCTCAATGTCGGTAATGCCGATCAAATACGCGACAATCGATCCAGCAGCTGATCCCCGTCCAGGGCCCATCGGAATTTTCCGACGCTTTGCCCAGGCGATGAAGTCATACACGATCAACATATAATCGCACATACCCTTAGAAGCTAAGAGCTGAAATTCATATTCAAACCGCTCTTGGACAACTTGCAAAGGATCTTTGCCGGGATAAAGTTTTTGAACGTGGACAAGGTGCTGAGGCGTATAGCGAAGAGGGATCGCCTGCTTGCATAGATCATATAAAAATTGCTCGGCTGCACGCAAACGCTCGTCGACTGTATAAGATTTCCCCTCTAGAGAAGGGGCGATAAAGACAGGATAATGTTTTGTCTTAAAATCAATCTCAACGTGGCACTTGTCGGCTACTCGCAAAGTCTCTTCGAGAGCTTCGGGCACATCTGCAAAAAGCTTTTGCATTTGCTCAGGCGATTTAAAGTAAAACTCGTGACTCGCCAACACATCCCGTTTAGGATTTAACGTTTTATTTTTAGGAATGCCTCGAGAGTCCCTCTCCCAAATTTCACAAGGTTCGCCCGATTGGATGTTTAAAAGAATTTCATGAGCTCGCCAGTCATCCCTTTCGAGATAATGGATATCATTCGTGGCAACGCAAGGGATTCTGAGCTCCTTGGAAAGAGAAAGTAATTTGGCATTCACTTTCTGCTCGGCAGCGTAGTAGTCGCGGTATTTTTGCAAAAGCCATGGCTCTTTTTCCATGCCGTCGGCAAGAATTTGCTCTTCGCTCATCGGATGGCGCTGCAGCTCAAAATAAAAATCTTCTCCAAACTGCTTTTGACACCAAGCGATCTCCTCTTTGAGCTCTTGGTCCAAATCTTGCAAAATCAAATAGGCAATCCTCCCTTGCAAGGGACCGGAGAGGCAAATGAGCCCTTCTCGATGCAAGGCCAAAACCTCTTTATCAATGCGAGGCTGATAATAAAATCCCTCTAAAAAACCGAGCGAAGAGAGTTTGCAGAGATTTTGATATCCCTTGTTATTTTTGGCCAAAAGGACCAAAGGAAATCCATTGGGCTGACCTGGAATGCGCTTCTTTTCCTCTCTAGATCCTGGGGCCACCCAAATTTCACACCCCAAAATCGGCTTGATTCCCACTTGCTTGCACGCTTTATAAAAATCAATCGCCCCATACAAGTTGCCCATGTCTGTCAAAGCCAGAGCAGACATGCCGTAGCCTTTAGCCTTTTCAGCCAAAGCCGTGACAGAAGCAGTAGAATCTAAAATCGAAAACTGCGAATGGACATTCAGCGCAATCCAGGACATAACTCTTTTATTCCTCCACCAGCTTTTGTTTCCGCGGACTCGATTTTAATGACCAAAAAGGGAGCATCAGCACCATGGAAATCAGCGAACTGCCCACAAGGATGACAAAAAATGAATCCCAACCCCACTCTTTTGTGATTGCGCCCAAAGGCCCTCCGGCAAAAGCTGCTCCAAGATAAGCAAAACAGCCTACAAAGCCAGTCGCTGTGGCCGCTGCTTTTTTATGAGAAAGCTCAGCGGGAACCATGCCAATGAGCATCTGCGGACCAAAAATAAAAAATCCAAAGAAAAACAGAAACAAGCTGTCGATGATCAGTAAAGAACCAGGCATCACCTGAAAACTAAACATCAAACTGGCAATAAAAAGCGAACATAGCACAATCACAGGAATCCTCTTTCCTTTAAAAAGCACATCAGAAGCCCAGCCCGCAGCCAAACTTCCCAAAAATCCCCCTACTTCAAACCAAGTTACGCACATTCCCGATTCCACCAACGTATATTTTTTCACTTCGACAAGATAAAACATACTCCAATCATTGACCGCTGTTCGAATAAGGCCGACAAAGAAATAGGCTAAAGCCAAAATCCAGATATATTTATTAGTTAGGACGTATTCCCATAAAATTTCTTTTGCCGACAGCTGCTGCGCTTCCCTCTGCTGTTTGGCCAAGTCGGGATAATCCTCTCGAAATTTCTCAACCGGAGGAAGCCCGAGGGATTGAGGCGTGTCTCGGAGCCGATTGATCAGAAAAATCCCACCTGCAATACAAACAATTCCAGGGACGAACAGAGCAAAACGCCAGCCAAACTCCGCCGCGCAGCCCGCAACTAGCAGAGGAATTAACGCCCCTCCTAAATTATGCGATGTATTCCATACAGCCCACCATCTTCCCCTCTCCGAGTGGGAATACCAATGGGTCAATAGCTTGGCGCAGCCGGGCCATCCCCAGCCTTGGAACCAGCCGTTTAACCCCCAGAAAATAGCAAAAGCCCACCAGGCGGACGAAAATCCAAACAAAATGTTAAACACGCCCGTCAAGATTAGTCCGATCGACATGAAATAACGGGGATTGGATTTGTCTCCCAAAATACCGCTGATAAACTTACTAGCCCCATACAAAAGGCTTAAAATCGTTCCCAGCAACCCCAGTTCAAACTTATCAAGTCCTAGATCATCCTGAAGAGCTGGCAAAGCAAATGTAACGCTTTTGCGTGTTAAGTAGTAAAGGGCATAGCCCACATACATTGCATAGAAAGTGCGAAGACGCCAGTATTTATAGTTTTTTTTTACCAAGTCTTCGTCTTGGATTTCTTCAACGTAAGGAGCTGGCCTTAAAAAATCAAGAACACCCACAAAATGTTTCTCCAAGTCAGGCAAACGGGACAAGCCTAAAACTAGTCATGACCTTATGTCAACGTTTTTATAGCGTAACGCAATCTTCCTAAAAGAAGAAACAGAAAGATAGGCTGATAGCTCGTCCCAGAGCGCAAATTATTTATCTATTTATTATAGAGCCTCGGATCGAAAACGAAACTGGCCCTTTTAGAGACTGTCGATTTTCAGCGACAGTCTCTTACTTCTTTATCTCGACCGCCTTTTTTTATACAGCGATTTTTTCGGTATAGCATTTATTTTCTCAGGGGTCTTATAATTGGGCAAAAAAGCGATAAAATATGAAATTCCAACTTCCTAAAGGCACTTTTGACATTTTGCCCTACGCCCCAGAAGAACCCTGGCAGCTGACTGCTTTGTGGCACAAGCTAGAATCGATCATCGCTGAGACCGCTAGAGAATACGGCTACGCAGAAATTCGGACCCCTATTTACGAAAGAACCGAGCTTTTCGACCGGGGCGTGGGAGAGACAACCGACATCGTGTCTAAAGAAATGTTTACCTTTGAAGACAAAGGAGGCAGATCTCTTTCCCTTAGACCCGAAGGGACCGCTTCCGTCATCCGTTCTTTCATCGAACATTCCCTCTCACAGGCCCGTTCATCTCATAAATTTTACTACATCGGCCCCATGTTTCGTTATGAAAGGCCCCAATCGGGAAGATACCGGCAATTCCACCAGCTTGGGATAGAAGCTATTGGGGCCTCTGACCCTGCACAAGACGCAGAGGTGATCGATATGCTCTACCAGATCTATGCTCGCCTGGGCTTAAAACGGCTGCGCGTGCAGCTCAATACTGTCGGGGATCTTGAGTCGAGAGCGATGTACAAAGCGGCCCTTGTTGATTACTTCCGTCCCCATCTGGACGAACTTTCGGCAGAAAGTAAAATACGGCTCGAAAAAAACCCCCTTCGGATCCTCGACTCCAAAGATCCGAAAGATATCGAACTTGTCCGAAACGCCCCCTCCATTTTAACCCACCTTTCTCCTTCGGCCCAAACCCATTTCCAAGAGGTCTGCCGGCTGCTCGACTCCATCCAAATCCCCTATGAAATCAACGACAAAATCGTCCGAGGGCTCGATTACTACACAAAAACCGTATTTGAGATCACCACCGAAGATTTAGGCGCGCAAAATACCATCGGAGGCGGAGGCCGCTACGACGGGCTTCTCTCCTCGCTCGGAGGCCCCGACCTTCCTGGGGTAGGCTACGCTACAGGGCTCGAGAGGATTTTGCAGGTCATGATCGCCCAAGGGATTGAACCGCTGAAAGAGCAAGGCCCCCTGGTCTATTTCATTCCTCTCGGAGAAGAGGCAAAAACCAAATGTTTCACGCTCGCATCTCTTTGCAGACGCTCGCACCTCTCAGCAGATGTAGAGCTTTGCGCAAAAAAAGTCCAAACAGGGCTTCAAAATGCGACTAAGCTATCCGCTGTCTATTGCGCCATCATCGGATCCGACGAGCTCAACGCAAACAAAATTACGCTCAAGCATCTCGAGACAAGACAAACAACGGATCTCTCGCTTGATCGCCTGATCTCTTACCTTCAAGGAATCCAACCATGAAACTTCATCCTTTATTTTTTCTTTTTGCCGCTTTGTCTCTTCAAGCCGAAACATCCCAAGAGCATGACATCGCCAAAATTTCTGAAGCCATGGGGCATTTGATCGGAAAAAATCTAGAAGCGTTGGGCCTTGATCTCGACGTTGAAGCGATCGTTAAAGGTCTTCAGGACGCTTCATCAGGCAAACACTCTCCTATGAGCGAAGAGGAGTGCGTACAAGCGATCGCCGTCTTGCAAGAAGAGAATTTTTCTTTGCTCGCTGAACAAAATCGGCAAGAAGCCGATGATTTCCTTGCTGCCAATAAGAAAAAAGAGCACATCGTCTCGCTGGAAAACGGAAAGCTTCAATACGAAACGATCAAAGAAGGTTTTGGACAAGTAGTTGAGCCTTATAATTCCCCTATTGTCCGCTACACAGCCCGCTACCTCGACGGACAAATTTTTGGCTCAGTGGACGAAGATGAACTCATTTCCCTTGATGAGACTATTGTGGGCTTTAGCAAAGGGGTTGTCGGCATGAAAGAGGGAGAAGTCCGCAAGCTCTACCTTCATCCAGATCTCGGCTATGGCAAGCAAAGCCATCTTCTCCCCAATGCTCTCGTCATCTTTGAAGTCGAGGTGATCAAAGCCGACGGCTCAGCCGATGCGCAAACAGCCTCAAAATTCGATGACATCCCTCCGCAAATCCTTCAAGAGCTCCAAACTGACGAGACGGCATCCTTGCAATGAAGATCATTTTATTCCAGCCGCAAATCCCGCAAAACACGGGCAATATCGTCAGGACCTGCGCGGCAACGAGCAGCTCGCTCATCTTGGTTCGTCCTCTCGGCTTTAGTACGCAAAGCCGCTGGCTCAAAAGGGCCGGTTTGGATTATTGGACGGATGTAGAGATCGAAGAGATCGACGATCTTCCTCTCTACTTGGAAAAGACGCAAAGCCCCTTTTTCTTTTTCTCTAGCAAAACAAAAAACTCCTACACCGAAGCCGCATATGCTCCCGATTCTCTTTTAATTTTTGGTTCGGAAACAAATGGCCTCGATCCCTTTTTCTGGCAACGCTGGCCTGATCGATTTTATACCATTCCCATGACGCCGGGACAAAGATGCCTAAACCTCGCAAGCAGCGCGGCCATTGTACTTTATGAGGCTTTAAGGCAGACTCAATTCACTACGCTCAAACAATAGACCTCTTATTCAAGACGTGCCAATCCTTTTTCCCTGCTTTTTTCAAAAGCGTAGCGGAAAAGAAGAAGACAGAGAACTAAATAAAATACGTTAAGCGCCATACTGATCGCAAAGTAAGAAAAAGGGAAAGACCCTTGAGCAAGGATCAGGCGCATCCCTTCAAAGACATACGTCGTAGGAAGACACCAAGAAATGGCTCGGGCCCACTCGGGCAAAATAGAAACGGGATAAAACACTGCGCTGAAAGGGGCGAACAGAAAAGCTACCATCCAAGCGAGCATCTCTACTCGATGGCCCCAGTAGATAATAGCGCTAGAAGAGAGAAAACTTAGAGCCCAGCCGAAAATGATCAGAGAGCAGGCAAAAGGCAAAAAGGCCCAGCCGACCGTAAAAATATTGAGAGAATAGAGCAAATAGACCATCAGCGAGCCAAAACTAATCGTAATCACAAGTTTTGCAGCGCTAAGTAAAAGCATCCCCGCAATCCACTCAGACAGTTTCAGCGGCGTAGAAAAAAGGTTAATCAAGTTGCGGTGCCAAAATTCCTGGAGCAGACTGACTGAGATATCGACAGATCCTCGCCAAACAATCTGCCAGAAAATAAGACCTGTCAAAAGGATCAACGGCAGATTATCCGTCACATGATAGGTTTGGATCCACACCGAGGTAAGTCCCCAAAGAAGGATGTCGACAAAAGGCCAATAAAAAAGATCAGAAAGCTGATGGAGCCCTTTTTTTAGCACATAAAAATACCGAAAAAACACACCTAAAATTCGCTGCAAGCTCATGATGGACTTTCTGTAATTTGTAAAAAATAATCTTCTAAAGACGGCTCTTTAATTTGAATGCTCACATAAGAAATCCCCTCGCGGGCGAGCTCTTGAAGAAAAAGAGGGATCTCTTGTTCATCCAGAGAAAGTTCAATCGATCGATGCTCGCAGCTATAAGGGAAGCCTTTTTTTTGCGCTAGAGCTATTGTCCGTTTCATCCCATCTCCAATCGTCAGCCGGAGTCGATGGGAAGAGACGCTTTTAGCTAAATTTTCCGGAAGATCATCGGCAATGATTTTGCCACGTTTCAGAAAAATCGTCCGATCGCAAAGATCCGTTACTTCTTGCATTTTATGAGAAGTAAAGAGAATCGAAAGACCACTTTTCTCTCTTTGCTCTAGTAAAAATTGACACACATCCCGGGCGACATCTGGATCCAAAGAAGCTGTCGGTTCGTCAAGCAGAACGATTTTAGGATCTGTAAAAAAGGCTTTCACTAAAATAAGCCGCGTAATTTGACCTGCAGATAAGGCAGAAACAGGCGTCTCTTTTTTATCCAAAATGCCAAAACGATCTAAAAGCGGGTCAAATTTCGGATCCGGTTCAGAGATCCCATAAAATCTTCCAAAGAAGCGCAAATTTTCAGCCACCGTCAAAATATAAGGAAGGCTCGTATAGGTGCTGGCAAAAGATACTTTTCGTAAAATTTCAGAGCGATGGCGGCTAAAATCTTTGCCAAAGTACAAAATTTGCCCTGACGTAAAAGCCAAAGTGCCGAGCAGCATCTGGATAGTCGTCGTCTTTCCAGAGCCATTAGGCCCCAAAAGCCCCAAAATCTCCCCTTCTTGCAAATCAAAGGAAATGCCGTCGACAGCGACAAACGGCTTTTTTTTGCCGTAAATCTTTTGAAGATGTTTTACACTGATCAGGGGAGACATGAACTACTTTTTTCCGCTAGTAAATAACGAGAGAAACAAAGACAAAGCTCCGCTTGCCAGCAGAGCCGAGGTGAAGGGAAAATAAAAGGTTATCCCCTTTTTTTTAATGATCACATCGCCAGGGAGCCTGCCAATCCAATCGCCCGCGCCCATCAAGTCAACTCCCTGATGAAGAGCCACTCCTGCAGCCATGACAAAAAACATCGTCAAAGCCAAAAAGCGCGCCACCGTCTATACCTCTGCTAAAATAAACTCTTTAATCGCATCCGCGTTTTTCAATCCAATCAAACGATTCACCTCTTTACCGTTTTTAAAAAGGATCATCGTAGGGACCGAAGTAATTTGAAAATGCGTGGCGGTTTTTTGCTCGCTGTCGATATCGACTTTGCCAACGACAGCCTTTCCCTTAACGTCTTTCGCGACCTGCTCCAATACGGGGGATAACATGCGGCAAGGTCCACACCAATTTGCATGAAAATCAACCAGCACAACGCCAGAGCCCACTTCTTGATCAAAATTCCCATCGGTCAAGTGCTTAATCATTCCTTTCTCAGACATAAACTCTCCTTCTCATTTGGACGTAGTTTAAAAGCTGAGACAAAATGAAGCAAGCAGGAAATAGAAAGAAACTCAAAGAAAGCGACGACTCGCTTTCTTTGAGAAAAGAAAGGAGCTCTTAAATCATACCGTGTTCATGCATTCCATGAACAGCTGCTCCAGTAATTACAGCCCCCGTCAAAAGAGGGGCCTTCGTAGATACCCACCCAGCGATGTATCCCACTCCTCTTAAACAATTCAAAGATAAAGAAATGGTAGCCCCTACCCCTTTGACGGTAGCATTTCTGATCTTTGCCGATCCGCAAAATGCAGCTGCGCTCACTGCCGCCACTCCAATCCCGAGAGAATTTACATCTACGCCGATCGCTTCTGAGGCCATCGTTGTAGCTACATGCATTCCCGCTCCCGCTAACGGCAGCATTAAACCCAGCGCAACATCTTGTACTTTATCTACAAGGCCAGGTTCAACTGGAGCCGGCGGAGGTGGCGGCGGAGCTTCTATCAGTCTAAGCTCCAAGGTCACTACCCCTCCTTGGTGGTCTATCTGTCTAACTTCCACGCCCTGGTCATGTCTTATTGCAAAAGCCATAAAAACTCCTAATTTAAAATAAATATTATCATTTAACCAGCGTAACATTAATTATCACGCTTTTTCAGGAATTATTATAACAATATATTGACTTAAAAAAAACAATTTTCAATAATAACAGTATTGAAAAACAAATGAAAAAGCAAACAGCTAACAGTAAACCACATATAAAATAAAAAAAATCATACACTAAAATAAAGAACGAGAACCCCTTATGAAAACTCTTTGTTTAAATATGATCGTAAAAAATGAAAGCCATGTCATCAAAAGATGTCTGGATTCTGTAAAGCCGATCATCGATTACTGGGTTATTTTCGACACAGGCTCCACCGATGGAACGCAGCGAATCATTCAAGAGGTGTTAAAAGACATCCCCGGACAACTGCACGAGCGGCCTTGGGTGAACTTTGAACATAACCGCAACGAGGCTTTAAAAGCTGCGCGCAATAAAAGCGACTACCTCTTTTTTTGCGATGCAGACGAGATCCTTGTCCTCAAAGAACCATTCGAAAAATCAACTTGGCATAAAGATTTTTATATGCTTAAAGCTAAAGGAGAAGCGAGCGAGTTTTTTCATCCGAACATTATTTCGAATGATCCCGGATGGCACTGGGAGGGCGTCTTGCATGAATGCATTATGCATAGGAGAAAAATGGACGGTGAAATCCTTTATACGGCCCACATGGAGCGTCCTCAAGACGGCGCCCGATCGCAAGACCCGAACAAACTAGCCAAAGATATTGAAATACTTCAAGAAGCCTATAAAAAAGAGCCCTGGAATGCGCGGCATATTTTTTATTTAGCCCAAAGCTATACAGCGGCGCAAGACCTGCCGACTGCTCTCAAATATTATGAAAAAAGAGCCTTAATGTACGGAGATAAAGATGAACTATTTTGGACCCTTTTCCGCATTGGATGCGTCCAGGAAATGCTAGGCAAGCCTGCGGAAACCATCATTGCCAGCTATTGCCGCGCACATCAGCATACGCCTTATCGAGCAGAGCCTCTAGAAAGGCTTGCGAGCTACTACAATCAGCATAAATGCCCGTCTCTGGCCTATGCCATCGGGAAACTCGGTGTCAAAATGCGCGTTCCGACAGCCCTCAATTCCGACTTTTATTCCTGGGTTTATGAATACGGACTTCTATCCCAGCTCGCCGACGCCGCCTTTAACCTCAATCTTTTCCAAGAAGCCGAGCAATACTATCAAGAACTGCTCACTAAACCCACCCTCTCCGAACACTCAAAACTCTGCGCTCAGCGCCAACTGGCCAGAACAAAAGAGCTGCAAAAAAAAGAAGAGCTCAAGGCAGAACTCGAGTTCATCTAACCCCCCCTCTACCTTCCATTTATTTTTTTACATAAATGCAAAGAGGAGTCCAAAGGACGCCAGTCCTTTGGCGGGGTTTGGGGCGGAGCCCCTATCACAAGCATATTGAGGTTAAAAGAGGTTTGCCTTATACTCGGCGCATTATGCTATGCGGCCATGGCGGAATTGGCAGACGCGCTAGATTCAGGTTCTAGTCGGGGCAACTCGGTGGATGTTCGAGTCATCTTGGCCGCATTTCTTCTGTTTGGATCTTGAGCGCGCAGAGGGCTTCGCGGGTTCGTTCATTGATTTTTTGCATCGCCTCTTTTTTATCCATTTTTTCAAATTCTTCCCATTCGATCGGAGGTCCGAAAGAGCAGGTCATGCGACCTCGGAGCTTAGGGAATTTGCGCGATCTGGGCCACGCCTCAAAAGCTCCCGATACGTAGACAGGATAAATGGAGCATTTCGCTTTTTGAACGAGGAAAGGAAGGCCCTTTTCTAAGGGCTGGATGCGTCCATCATCAGATCTGCTGCCTTCGGGAAATAAAATCACCTTTTTCCCCTCTTGCAAAAGCCGAAGGATGAGACGAAACGTCGCCGCATCAGATCCATCGCGCGATACGGGATGCGAATTGAGGATGCGAATCAATCTCCCTAGGATAGGGATACGAAAAAGAGACTCTTTAGCTAGAAAATGGACCTCTTCAGGGCAAGAAACGGAGACCACCTCTGGATCATAAAGCGAAACATGGTTGGCTGCAATAATGCCGGCGCCTGGGCGAAAATACTCCAATCCTTCTACGCGAAGACGAAAGAAAAGACGGAAAAAGAGACGAGCGCAAGAATAGACGAGCCAATAAGACCATTTCATTTTAGGAAAGACCCGGCGAACTCTTTCTTTATGAAGCTCAACAATTTGATGGACGATCTGCTGGATCGACAAATGCGAAGTGTCGATTAAAACCGCATCAGAGGCCTGCTTAAGAGGAGAAATAAGGCGCGTTGTATCATTATGGTCTCTTTGAACAATGTCTTGCAAAATTTGCGAAAAATTAAATGAGTCCGCGCAATCGGGGAATCTGGTCAAAAGCTCCTGATACCGCCTTTCAGCGCGAATTTCGGGCGATGCCGTTAAAAAAATTTTTAAATCCGCTTCTGGAAAAACGACCGTACCCATATCGCGCCCTTCAAAGACGGCATGAGACGAATGGCCTAGTTTGCGCTGAATGCGGACCAAAGACTCTCTCACCTCAGGAATTTTCGCAATCTGGGAAGCTA
Organism: bacterium; assembly: GCA_021780355.1. GTDB lineage: Bacteria > Chlamydiota > Chlamydiia > Chlamydiales > SM23-39 > SZAS-17. The sequence goes on from JAJXYX010000084.1 coordinate 29,387, forward strand.
AAGAAGAGATCGATTCAGAACGAATCTGATCTGTCACTTCAGTCTGGCCGACAAAATACTGTTTGGCTCTCTGAGAATCCGTTTCGATAGAAAAAGAAAAATCCGCGGAAAGAGAAATGACCTTTTGAAGGTCCGTCGGCTCTACAAGCTGATTTTGCACAAACCAAGCAAAAGAGCGGTACATAGCCCCAGTGTCAAAAAAAGTAAAATGAAGAGCTCTAGCCAGCTCTCTTGCGATTGTCGACTTACCGGTTCCCGAAGGACCATCGATGGTGATAATCATCTCACATAAACCAAATAGAAATAAATAATAGGAACGTTAAAAAGAAGCGAATCAACAGCGTCGAGAACACCTCCCAAACCCGGTAGAGCGTTACTATCTTTTTTATTCGCATCGCGCTTCAAAAGAGATTCTGAAAGATCTCCAAATTGCCCTGTGCATCCCAAAATCAACCCTAAACACAAAGATTCTGCAGCGCTAAGCTGAAAACTCGCGTGCATCGATTCGCTGAGAAGATGAAAACCGTAGCTAGCCGCGAGTGCGCAAACTAACCCAAAGACGGCCCCTTCTACTGTCTTTCCCGGACTAATCGAGGGAGCCAATTTTCTGCGGCCCCATAAATTGCCTGCAAAGTAGGCGCCGACGTCTGTGATTTTCGTCACAGTTAAAAGATAAATCACCCACCATCTTCCATCATGCGCAGATTGCAGCAGAGGGAAATACAGCACGCCAAGAAGCATCCCCATGGGAACTGCGATATAGAGGAGCCCAAAGGAGGAGACCGCCAAGTCTACGACCGCTCCATCTTTTTGCCGGAAATGCAAAGCAAAAAGGATTAAAAAGCCGACGAAAAAAATAAGTAGAGGCAAACAATGCAAATAAGAGGCTCTTGCAGCCGCATAAAAAGCAGCAGTTTCTAGTACAGTGATCGCAAGCAAGGCAGGAAAAATCATCTGCCCGCCTTTTGCTTTCGCAAATTGCTCATATTCCCAAATAGCAATCGCTGCAAGCGAGGCAATCAGCAAAACAACCACATACTGCAGCCAGGGATGATACGTTAAGGAAAGAAGCCCTACAACTGCTGCAACAGATACCGAAGAGATCGATAATCTGCGTCTTAAATCTTTCATTCTTTACACTCCTAAACGGCGTATACGATTTTGATAGGAGAGCACCGCCCGCAAAAATTCTTTCGAATCGAATTCAGGCCAAAGCACATCTGTAATATACAATTCAGCGTACGAAATTTGCCATAATAAGAAATTACTCACCCTATGCTCGCCGGATGTTCGAATCAATAAATCCGGATCTCCCCAAGCTGTCGTGTCTAAATATCTGGCAATCTCTTCTTCGGTGATGCTCTCCGGATCCCATTTTTTTTGTTCATATTCTTTTAGCAACCGAACAAAGACTCTTCTGAGTTCATCGCGGCTTCCGTAATTCATAGCAAGAACGAGATTAATTTTCCGACCTTTTTGCGTTGCAAGCTTAGTCTCTTGAAAAGTTTCCTGCACACTTTTTGGAAATTTACTTAAATCCCCAATCGCATCCAGACGCACCCCCTCCTCAACCATCAAATTTCGATTGTTTACGAGATAAATTTCCAAAAGACGCATTAGCTCTTCAACTTCTTCATCGGTCCGTTGCCAATTTTCCGTTGAAAATGCGTAAACGGTCAATGTTTCAACCCCAAGTTCTGAAGCAGCCCTAACAATCTCAGTCAAGCCTTCTGCTCCCTCCCAGTGTCCCATCAAGGCTGGCAGTTCTTTTTGTTTAGCCCATCTTCTATTGCCATCCATGATGATCGCAACGTGGCGAGGAATTTTTTGTCTATCGATAAAAGCCAACTGCTCAGGAGAAAACATTCTTTTTTCTTGCGCGCAAACAGGCGCTTTTGTGGGGGCGCTCATCGATTCCCCTCAAATAGTCGATCCATCCAAATCGTCTGATGGCGCTGAGGTCCCACAGAAATTAACAAAGCGGGACCTGCTAAATATTGTTCAATATAGCGAATATATTTTTTTGCCTTCGAAGGCAGATCATCATAAAGGCGAATGCCCGATGTAGGAGCTTTCCAGCCCTCCAACGTTTCATACACAGGCTGCAAATCATCAAAGTCTTCCACGCTGATAGGAAAATGGGAAACCATTTTCCCTCTCCGTTTGTATCCAATGCAAATAGGAATTTCTTCCAAATCGTCCAGCACATCCAATTTCATCAAAGCGATAGAGTCCGCTCCATTCAACATCATCGTATGGCGAAGCAAAAACGCGTCGAGCCATCCGAGCCGCCGTTTGCGCCCCGTAGTCACCCCAATTTCCCGAGCCGCAGTATGATCAGGAAATAATCTCATCTCATCTTCGGTAAGCTCTGTTGGAAAAGGCCCATTGCCTACCCGCGTCGTATACGCCTTGGCCACGCCAACAACTTGATCAATTCTTGCGGGCCCTATCCCAAGCCCTGGAGAAATCCCTCCAGCCAAAGTGCAAGACGAAGTAACAAAAGGGTAAGTTCCAAACGTCACATCCAAAAGAGCCCCTTGCGCCCCTTCAAATAAGATCTTCTTCCCCCCCCTGCAAGCTTCAAATAATTTCTCTTCAACCGGAGCTATAAAAGAAGCCAATTCAGCTCCATACCCGCTATACTCCTCGGCCACCTTATCCACATCCAGCTCGATTCCTCTGCCGATTCGAACCCGCTCCAACTTCCCGCGAAGCCGATCTTTACAGCCAAGATCCGCCAACCGAATTCCTAAGCGATTCACCTTATCCGCGTAGCAAGGGCCAATTCCCTTCCCTGTCGTTCCAACAGAAAATCCCTCTTTCGCCTTCTCCTCACTACGGTCAATCTCTCGGTGATAAGGCATGACAACGTGAGCATAACCAGATAAAAATAAGCGATTTGCGCAAACAACACCCAATTTTTCCAATCCCTTAATCTCGAAAAGCAAAGAAGCCGGATCAACGACCGTTCCTCCTCCAATATAACATTTCGTATGAGGGTACAAAATCCCCGAAGGAATCAGATGAAAGCGGTACTCCTTCCCCTCCACAATCACCGTATGGCCCGCGTTATTCCCCCCTTGGGCCCGCGCGATCGCATCCACTTCGCCTGAAAACAAGTCGATCACCTTCCCCTTGCCCTCATCTCCCCACTGCAGCCCCACAACGCCAACTTTACTCATGATCCCAACGCACAATTTCAATGCTCCCCAGTATAACGGAACACAATATATCGCCGGAACTTATTTTAATGTCATTATCATGTCTGTTTTGCGGGGCTCCGCCCCACGCCCCGCCAAAGGACTGGCGTCCTGCTATGTGAATTCGTCAAGCCATAATTGTTTCTCCAGCTGTCGAGCCTCTCTAGCTTGTTAGACCAATGGTTACGACTCTAAACGACCTTTAAATCTCTTTAAGGTCTACCTGC
>JAJXYX010000054.1 GCA_021780355.1 bacterium
TTTTCGCGGTGTTGTCGACTGTGACTGCGGAGTCTGTTTTAGGGCAGGCGTTAAGGGGGCGGGTGAGGGATAAATTCAAGCCTATTGGGGCGCCTGCGACCAACTTTTGAGATTACTTGGGTATACAAGATACGGCTAATAAAGTTGGTTCCCTGAGGACGATTCTGCACAGCGGCTTCAAAATAAAGATAACCGAATAACAATAAATCCCTTGAAGCTGAATAAAGAATGCCTGGTCCAATAGCAAATACCCTTTCCTTACTATTTGGTATGGAGATACCACTCAATTTATCATCTTTAAGCTGCTGTAAGAAATAACCAACTGCTGCTAACCAAAGCTTATTTACTACCTCATACTCCACTGCATAATTGAAATGGATAGCATCTCCTGTCTGAATATGGGTTTTGCTATTTTTAGCGTTCCATAAATAGCGGAAACGCCATGAAGCAGACCATTTCGGCGTAAAATACAAAGTTGCCGCCCAATAGGGGTTAATAAAGTAAAACCCATTTCCTGGATTGATGCTCTTTTTGGTCTCGAATTTTCCTGTGGGAAAAGAAACGTCGAATGCGATTCTATGAGTAAAAATGGGTCGCTCATCAATTTTGATTGGTTCCCATTGCAAAGTCAGGCCAAGGAACAGGTCTCCCAATCCGGCTCCGCTGTCTGTAATCCCTAATTTGTTTTTCTCTATCTGAGAATAAATGGTTACGGGAAGAGTCGCGCTGATTCCCCATTTCCCATTAAACAATACTGCTTGATTTGATTGATAAAAAAGCTCGGTGACAATGTCGCATTGATTTAATGTAGGAGAAGGAATCCCACCCAAATTCTGGCCGTTTGCATTCAAAAAGTGATCCGCATGGTAGTATTGCGGGAATCCTTCCAAATACCATCCAGGAGTAAGAACCAGCGGACCTCCATCTAGAATATTATGGTATCCCAAATCAACATAAGGCTGATGGTATCCAACTGCCTCTTGCAGACAGAAAAAGAGGGCAAAAATATATGGGAAAAGCCGTTGCAATGAGTGGATCATGATCCTCAAGCTTTTTCCATTCGACGGTAGAGAATGTTTTTTACTCCATCAGCAATGAACATCCAAACAAGGGTATAGAGCCATAGATACCCAATAAATGTCCAAGGAATCGGTGTGATAAAAATGCCAAAACCTACGATCAGGGCTGCCACTAATTGAGTTGTAAGAATGGCTGTAAATAAAATAGGCGACGGGTATGGCTTCGAAAAAAAAGCCTTCTTTGTGCGAGCCACAAAAAGCATTTGGTGTCCCGCCATGGAGAGTTTTAAGAAGATCAGAGATTGGATTTCGGGCAGTCCCAAGTGAAGATAGGTTTTTATGATGATGATGAGAAGAAACGTCGATACAACTCCCACACAGCCTAATGCAGTAGAAATTGTGAGGACTCTTTTCATTTTCCAACGGACAGGTTGGGTATCGAGAAGCGTGTGATCGCACACAATCGTCATGATCGGAAGGTCATTGAGCAGTGCTAAGAGTATGATCATCAATGCTGTAACAGGATAAAAATTATAAATTAGAATACAGGAAACCATAAAAAGCATGATGCGGATCGTTTCTGCAATTCGATAGATAGAGTAGCTAGTCATTCTCTCGAAAATGCGTCTTGCTTCTTCAATAGCATTGATAATGACCGATAACCCATGATCCGTTAAAACCAATGAAGCGGCAGCTCTTGCAGCATCAGTAGCTCCGCTTACGGCAATCCCAACATCGGCCTGCTTCAGAGCCGGAGAATCGTTTACCCCATCTCCAGTCATTCCAACAATGTGCTTACGACTCTGTAAGGACTGAATAATTTGATACTTATGTTCTGGAAATACTTGTGCAAAACCATCTATCCGGTCGATTTTATCTCCCAAATTTTTAACTTCTTCAGCGGGCTGAATCTTTTCCCCAATTCCCAATTGATGCGCAATTTCCTTAGCGATAGCGATATGATCCCCTGTGAGCATGATGATTTTGATGCCATGTTCAACTGCCTGTGCAATCGTTCCCTTAGAGTCTATGCGAAGCGGATCGGACAGGGTGAGCAATCCCAAAAATTGCCAAGTTTTTTTATCATCTCCACTGCTAGCAACCCCTAATGTCCGATATCCCTTTTCAGCTAAGACATTGATCTGATTTTTGACTTCATTCTCAAATTCCGGATCTGGATGGCAAAGAGAGAGGATGACTTGAGGGGCTCCTTTTGTGACATAGAATATATTTCCTTCTGGTGCAATCACAGCGGCTTCAGTTCGTTTGATGACCGGATCGAAAGGGCTGAATTTGATTTGTTTAAAGGAATTCAATATCTGGCTATCTTTAAACCCATAGATCACAGCTAAATCTATCGGGTCTTGGTTGTCGCTCCTGGAAGCTAAACAACCACAAATTAGCAACGTTTCAGGATTCCCCTTTTGGAAAACAATTGGATCGCCCAATTTCAATTTGTTTTGCGTGAGAGTTCCGGTTTTATCGCAGCAAAGAATGTCAACGCCTGCCATTTCTTCAATCGATTCGAGCTTTGTGACAATAGCTTTCATTTTGGAAAGCTTTAATGCTCCAAGAGCCATGGTTACAGAAAGAACTGCCGGCATGGCGACAGGGATGGAAGCGATGATCAAAATAAGAACGAATTGAACTAGATCAAGAAAAGAATCTCCTCTTAAAAATTGCGTTATAATAATCAGGAGAGCAAGTGCTAAACTAATGTAAATGAGATAATGACCGATTTGCAAAACGGCCTTTTGGAAATGGGATGCCGCTCCTGCTTGCTCTAAGAGTTTTGCTGTTTTCCCATAAAACGTATGCTCTCCTGTTGAGATAATAAGAGCATCCATTTCTCCTTGCTTGGCGATAGAACTGGAGTAGACAAGATCGCCAATTTTTTTTGATATTGGTAGAGATTCTCCAGTTAGCGTCGATTGGTCAACTGTAAGATAGTCTCCAACGATAAGCTTTGCATCTGCGGGGATGATGTTGCCCAAACGGAGGCGAATTAAGTCTCCAGGGACAAGTTTTGCTGATTCGATTTCTGTCCAAATGCCATCCCGTTTCACAAGACTTTTAAAAGCTAGCCCTCTTTTAAGAGCTCGAATTGCATTCCCGGCTTGGAATTCTTCGAAAAAACCAACTAATCCATTTACAAGAAGAAGAATGAGAATAATGATCAGATTTGGCCAGTGCTGCAAGATAGCTGATAAAATGGCAGCAATCTCAATCATCCAAGGAATGGGACCCCAAAAATAAAGAAGAAATTTTAGAAGAACGGATTCCTTTTTTTCTTCAATTAGGTTTGGACCACATGCTTTAAGACGGCTTTCTGCTTCCGTAGAGGTAAGCCCCTCTCTAGAAGCTTGGAGGCGCTCAAACAATGGATCTATTGCCATTGTTTTTGCATCTTCTGAGGTGATATAACACCGCTCTCCTTTCAACCCATTTTCTGCCAACATTCCCTCGCAATTTCAAATGTTTCTTGCGTATGAATCAACAGAATCTTGACTTTTGAATCGGAAGAAGAAAGTACGAGATCTTCTGGACTGTTTGATTGATGGTTGGAGAGATGAATACCTAGAAAGCCTAGCGAATCGCAGACCTGTTGTCTGATAGGAAAAGCATTTTCTCCAATTCCTCCAGTGAATACAAGAGCGTCGATGCCGCCAAGTGTTGCTATCATCGATCCGATCATTGAGACTAGCCGATGAACATAGATATCGATCGTGAGCTTTGCTCGTTCATTGCCTTGGCTTACTTTGTCTAAAATATCGCGCATATCGCTAGATATCCCAGAAATACCAAGCAATCCCGATTCTTCATAAAGTTCTTTTGAGAGCTCATTAAGAGTCTTTTTTTTCGATAGATAGAGGAGAATTCCGGGATCGACAGTGCCGCATCGCGTATCCATCATTAGCCCTTCCAAGGGAGTAAATCCCATTGTAGTATTTATGCTTTTTCCATTCTTAACGGCGCAAAGAGAGGCTCCAGAGCCTAAATGACAAATAACTAGTCTTGAAGACTCTTGTTCCAAGAGCTCATTCGCCCTTCTCGAACAATATTGGAAACTGATTCCATGGAATCCAAATCTCTGAATTCCTTCTTCAAACCATTTATATGGACCGGAATAAATGGCTGCATAAGCTGGCATTGTATGATGAAAAGCTGTATCAAAAACGGCTATCTGTGGAGTGTTTGGAAAAAGCTGCTCTAAAATCTCGATTCCTTCAAGATCTGCCAAATTATGGAGGGGAGCGAGATCGGCAAATTTGCGGATCTCTTTTTTTACTTCATTGTCAATTACGATGCTTGCTCGGTATTTTTTTCCGCCATGAACAATCCGGTGTCCAATACAATCGATTTTTTTATCTGAAAGAAGCGATTTTATCTCTTTTTTTATAGCCCCTTTTTTTTCAATGTTTTTCCATTCAATTTTGTCTGCCCAAATTGGATCAACCAGTTTATCTGGGAAATTTGCAAAATCGTAAATGCAGCATTTTATACTGCTAGACCCGCTATTTAAGACTAGTATTTTCATATTTCACAAATATCACATAATGAGTTAGTATGCGAGGAAAAAGGAAAAGCAAAACTATGAGGACGTTTTATACATGCCCAATGCATCCCGAAGTGCAGCAGGAATATCCGGGTAATTGTCCTAAATGTGGCATGACGCTGGAACCAAAGACAGTGAAAGCAAGTGTGGATGATCAGGAAAACACGAATGCCTTGCGGTTAAGGAAAATAAGGCTGTGAGGTTCAAGCGAAATAAGGAAATAAACACAATGACACTCAATCCAGAATTGCTCCACAAGATGGATGCCTATTGGCGCGCGGCCAACTATCTGTCGGTCGGTCAGATTTATCTATATGATAATCCGCTGCTGAAGCGAGAATTGGTATTGTCCGATGTAAAACCATTAGTGGTCGGCCACTGGGGCACGACGCCAGGACAGAACTTCATCTACGTACATTTAAATCGAGTCATAAAAAAATATGATTTGAATATGTTTTATATCTCAGGCCCTGGCCATGGGGGCCCGGCTCTGGTGGCCAATACCTACCTTGAAGGGACCTACAGCGAAATTTATCCAGATGTCAGCCAAGATGAAACTGGGATGAAAAAGCTGTTCAAGCAATTCTCGTTTCCAGGTGGGATTTCGAGCCATGTTGCCCCTACAACGCCAGGATCGATTCACGAAGGAGGCGAGTTGGGATATTCGCTCAGCCATGCATTCGGAGCTGTATTTGATAATCCCGATCTAATCACCGCTTGTATTGTTGGTGATGGTGAAGCGGAAACGGGTCCTTTGGCAACCGCCTGGCATTCAAATAAATTCCTCGATCCAATCACAGATGGCGCTGTGTTGCCGATCTTGCATCTAAACGGATATAAGATCAGCAATCCGACCGTCTTATCTCGCATAGAACCTGAAGAATTAGAGCAATTTTTTCGAGGTTGTGGCTGGACGCCTTATTTCGTTGAAGGCGAAAAACCGGAGGAGATGCATCAACTTATGGCCGGTACTTTGGATCAAGTCATTGAAGAAATTCAGCGAATCCAAAACCATGCGCGGCAGCATAATGATACGACTCGGCCGCGCTGGCCAATAATTGTTTTGAGGTCTCCCAAAGGCTGGACAGGACCAAAAGTCGTCGATGGCTTGCCAAATGAGGGGACATTCAGAGCACATCAAGTTCCGATCTTGGTGAATGCGGAACATCCCCAACATCTCAAACAAATTGAAAATTGGATGAAGAGCTACAAACCAGAAGAATTGTTTGATAAGACAGGGAGGTTATTGCCGGAACTTTCTGAGCTTGCACCGAAAGGGACCCGAAGAATGGGAGCGAATCCTCATGCGAATGGAGGTGCTTTATTGAGAGATCTGGTGATGCCTGATTTCCGCGTTTATGCGGTGAATGTGTCCTCTCCTGGCGCTGTCCAGGCCCAAGATACGCTTGTACTAGGGCAGTTTCTTCGCGACGTAGCCAAGTTGAATCAGGATCAGCGCAATTTCCGTATCTTTGGTCCGGACGAAACACTTTCTAATCTTTTGGGCGCGGTCTTTGAGGTGACCAACCGTCAGTGGGAAGCCAGAAAAGAAAAAAATGATGAGTTTCTTTCTCCCTCAGGACAGGTGCTAGACTCGATGCTCAGTGAACACCAGAGCGAGGGATGGCTGGAGGGTTATTTGTTGACAGGACGTCACGGGCTTTTCAATTGTTACGAAGCTTTTATTCACATCGTCGATTCGATGTTTAACCAACATGCTAAATGGCTAAAAATCACATCAGAACTGCCTTGGCGCAGAAAAATTGCTTCCCTGAATTATCTGCTGGCCTCTCACGTTTGGCAGCAAGACCACAATGGGTTTACACATCAAGATCCTGGCTTCATCGACCATGTCGTCAATAAAAAAGCGAGTATTGTCCGCGTTTATCTGCCCCCTGATGCGAACTGCCTGCTATCGGTTTTCGATCACTGCTTGCGCAGTCGCCACTATGTAAACGTAGTCGTTGCAGGGAAACATGCCCTACCTCAGTGGCTAACTATGGAACAAGCTGAGATCCATTGCACAGAAGGGGTTGGCATTTGGCAATGGGCTAGCAACGACCAGATGGCTGAGCCAGACGTAGTCATGGCTTGCTGTGGCGATACGCCGACACTTGAAGTCTTGGCCGCTGTTTCCATTTTACGTAAATTCTTGCCCAATTTGAAAATCCGCGTCGTCAATGTTGTTGATCTCATGAAGCTACAGCCCGATACCGAACATCCTCATGGACTTTCCGACAAGGATTATGACTCAATCTTTACGAAAGACAAACATATCATCTTTGCTTTTCACGGATACCCATGGCTGATTCATCGATTGACCTATCGCCGAACCAACCGCAACTTGCACGTGCGAGGTTACAAGGAAGAGGGCTCGGTAACAACAGCATTCGATATGCGAGTGCAAAACGATCTAGATCGCTTTCATCTAGTGCAAGATGTGATCGATCGACTTCCAGATTTGGGGGCTATTGGGGATTACGTAAAGCAGACGATGCAGGACAAGCTCATTGAACACAAGCACTACATCGCCAAGCATGGTCAAGACATGCCAGAAGTACGGAACTGGAAATGGGCCGATAAGGAAATTTCATGATCGAACTTGAGGGATTAACTACAGCTGAATCTCTCGAGCGTCTAAAAAAGTATGGCCAGAATACAATTCCCGAAGAAAAATTCAATCCATTGACGATTTTTCTGAAAAAATTTTCGGCACCCGTTCCCTGGGTGCTTGAAGTAATCTTTGTTTTAGAGATGATTTTGGGGAAGTTCGGAGAAGCCTGGGTCATCTTCGGCCTTCTTTTGTTCAATGCAGCTCTTAGTTTTTTTCAAGAGGGAAGAGCCAAAAAAGCATTGATTGCATTGAGACAACAATTAGATGTTCAAGCAAGAGCGCTCCGGGATAAACAGTGGAAGCTCATATCTGCTAAAGAACTTGTTCCTGGGGACGTAATCCGGATCAGAATGGGAGATATTATTCCAGCAGATGTCAAAATCTTGACTGGATGCCTCTCTATTGATCAGTCCGCTTTGACAGGCGAATCATTGCCCATAGAGATTGTGGAAGGATATCTTGGGTATGCTGGCTCATCAGTGAAACATGGAGAAGCTTTTGCAAATGTCATAACTACAGGAAAACATACCTATTATGGGAAAACTGCTGAAATTGTCCGATCAGCCAGGGCGATTTAACTAAAATTTTTTGATAGAAGATGTGCTAATATGGCATAGTAAGTTCCTCAAATTGAGGAGGATCCTATGTCAAGACGCAAGCCGATTGATGCCAAAATTTTAGAAGCTGGCAA
>JAJXYX010000056.1 GCA_021780355.1 bacterium
TCCCCTAAAGGTTTTTTTTTCTGATTAACTAACTATTTAGGCTAGAGAACTACCCTTGTTCAAGAAGAAAGCTTCCTCCCCCAGGTCAGACTATTTAGAATTCAGCATAGCAACTCTGGACTCCTATAGGAGTCCAGAGGACGTTAGTCCTTTGGCGGGGTCTGGGGCGGAGCCCCAATCTAGTAGAGGACTTCGACGAGGAATAACCCTTGAGGCGGGGCTGCTGTGAAGGCTTTTCGGCGGTCTTTGGCGGCGAGGATAGCTGGAATGTGGGTGGGTGGGAATTTGTTGGCGGCGCATTCGACGAGGGTGCCGGTGATGTTTCTGACCATTTTGTAGAGGAAGCCGTCGGCTTGGAATTCGAGTCGGACGCCTTGAGGGATGGGGATGACGTCGAGTCGGGAGAGGGTGCGGATGGGGTCGTGGACGACGGAGCCTCTTTGAGGTTCGTTGGTAAATGAGGTAAAGTCGTGAGTGCCGAGGAAGAGGGGGGCGGCGGCGTTGAGGAGATCGAGGTTGAGTTGTTTGAAGATATGCCAACGGTAGAGGCGGGTGAAGGGATTGCTGATTCGATCGAGGTGGAGATGGTAGTGGTAGATTTTGGATCTTGCGCTGTAGCGGGCGTGGAAGTCGGGAGCGGCGGGTTCGATGAGGAGAATACGGATGTCGGGGGGGAGAAGAGCGTTGAGAGAGAGGCGAAGGCGGGGGAGGTTGAGGGGGAGATCGGTGTCGAAATGAGCGGTTTGAGCTTTTGCGTGGACGCCGGCATCGGTGCGCCCGGAACCTGTGAGATTGAGGGGGTGGCGAAGGGTAGTTTGCAGAGCGTGCTGGATGAGGCTTTGAATGGAGGATTTGTCTGTTTGAACTTGCCAGCCGCAATAATGCGTGCCGTCATAGGCGATGGTGAGTTTATAGCGCGCCATGGGATGCCGAGATGAGGGTTTGAGCTACGAGCCAATCGAAAGGAGTGGTGAGTTTGAAGTTGCTCGGCGAGCCATTGACGATTTCTACGGGGTGGTCAATGGCTTCGGCGAGAGAGACGTCGTCAGTTACCTCGAGGTTTTTTTGAAGGGTTTGGAGGAAGCCTTGGTGAAGGATGGAGGGGAGGAGGGCTTGAGGAGTTTGCATTTGCCAAAGAGTTGAGCGCTCGAGGGTTTGCTGAACGATTTTTTGCGGCGTGCAGATTTTTATGGTAGACGAGGCGGGCGTGGCGAGGGCGGCGGCGCCTGTTCGATCAGCGGCGCAGATGAGATCTAAAATATTTTTTTTCTCGACGAAGGGGCGCGCGGCATCGTGGATCATGATGAGCTTCGAGTTGGGGTGGCATGCTTTGAGCCCATGATAAACCGAGTCTTGGCGGCGGAGGCCAGGAAGGGCGAATCGAAGAGGAGTGGTTGAGGAGGTAAAATAGTGTTGATAAGGAGGGGCGCAGACGACGATGATCTCGGAGATTTCTGAAAGGGAAAGAAAAAGGTCGAAAGAATGGAGGGCGACGGGTTTTCCGCCGAGAGGTAAAAATTGTTTAGGGATCGGAGATCCCATCCGGGTCCCCGAGCCTCCTGCAAGGAAAATCAAGCTAAGCATGAGGAAGATTATACTTGGCTTATCGAATTTTCCCCTAAGATGTTTTCGATTTTTTTTAGTTGTTTTTGGATGTGAGAAATGAGGCCAGGGGGGGATTTTTCTTTTCCAAAAATGTTTAGATACATTGCCCTCGCTTCTGTAAATTTCCCAAGGTCCATCGCGCAATCGGCGCAAATCGAATGAACGGCAAAGTCATAAACCCAGCTATAGTAGCCGCAAGTGAGAGGTTTGGGCGTAGGCAGAGTTTGGGCGTATTTCATTAAGCTGTAGGCCGTGGAAGAAAAATCGTGTTGAAAATAATAGTTGGCCATCCTCTCTAGGGGCTCGGCTCGGAGAGGATCGAACTGATGGGCTTTATCGTAGCTTTTGAGATAGTCGAGAGGAGGAAATTTCATCTCTTCTTGAAGTTGTCCGATCGAAAAAAGAGCCCAAAAGGTCTCATCTTTTTCTCCGTCCATTTTAGCTCTGATTTGATAGGTTTCTAAAGCTTTTGCTTTGTTTTTGTCGGCCCTATAGGTTTGCGCCAAATAAAAGACATATCTTGCATTGTGGGGATCTTTTTTGATAGCTGTCTGCAAGATGTCGATGTCTCGTTGCATTTTCTCTGGATCTTGCGAGCGAGCGCCATCTTGTACGGATTCAGTCCAAACATCTGTTAAGGTGTCGCCAGAAACGTCTCCAGTATGTTGTATATATTCATGGAGAACTTGAGTCCAATTCCAAAGAGAATCGTCTTTAATCAGCTTTACAATATAAAATTCTACATCTTTTGCGAGAGATTTAATCATATAATAGTCTAAAGAGAGTCTGTCTTTGTCAAAATCGGGAGAGAAGTGAAGAATTTCATCGGCATCAACGAACAAAATGTAGTCCATTTTATTTTCTGCTAAACGAAGAGCTTCATTCCGATTATGTTCAAAGTTTTTCCAAGGACGTTCATGTAGCTCTCCGGGGTATTCATAGAGGCATTCTTTGATGACCGCTTGCGTGCCATCGGTCGACCCTGTGTCGACGATGACCCAATAATCGATATGTTTTTTGAGAGCTTCTAAGCATCGCCGTATTACTCGCCGTTCATTTTTTACAATCATGTTTAGGCAAATAGATTTCATAATTAAAAATCTCCTAAAAAATTATTAAAATAATAAATGATTGTACGATTTTTTATTTTTATGTCTATGTTTATACGGAATAAGGATAGATAATTAATTTATAGAATGGGATTTTTGGCGCTTTGAACCCGCCTAGCGGCCAAATTTTGAATTATACCGTTCGTAACTCAAGAATCGGCTATTGGACGGGTTCAAAGCGCCAAAAATCGATTGCGGCAAAGTGGGTTGTATTTCCTCATACTAGCCCACTTTGCCGTAATCGATTTTTGGCAGCGATCTCCCGTCCAATAGCCGATTCTTGAGTCACGAACGGTATACCTTGGGTACAGTCCTGACGGATGTCAGGACGTATAGATTCTTGGAATGGGCAAGGATTAAGAGAGGTGTTTGTTGACGAGTTTTGTCATTTCAAACATGTTGACAGCTTTTTTTCCGCCGCCGAAGACTTTTCCTAATTTGTCGTCAGGATTGATATTGCGTTTGTTTTTTGGGTCTTGCAGATCATTTTTTTTGATGTAAGCCCAAAGTTTTTTTGTCACTTCAGTGCGAGGCATAGGGCCCTTTCCTACTACAGCTGCGAGCTCTTCGCTCAGTTTCATAGGTTGCATGAATTTTGAGTTTTTTTGTTTAGTTGCCATGTTTTTCTCCTTGAAAAAAGGGGCGATTAAAAATTGTATGAGCTTGCCCACATCGCATTGAGATGCGACGTAGTGGTTAGTTATGCTACTCAAAAGGAATCTTTTATCTTTCTTTGGGTATAATAGTCAAAATAAATCGCACAGATTTGCTCGAGGCGAAGAAAAAAGAAGAAGTCTATTGTTTTTAAGGCCGATTTTTGGCAGTCTCGCGAACGAGGGAGAATTATCTTATGTTATTTAACCAATTAGACATACTTAACCAAAAGCTGCTTCAAACCCCTTCTTTGCCCCAGCGCATCGCTCTTTTGGACGAAGAAATGCGCGCAGATGAATTTTTTCCTATTCTTCTTCAGCTGCAAAACATATTTCAAGCCTGCACCCAGCAAGAAGAGTGGCTGATCAAACAATTGATTGTGATTGGCGAGGCAAAAGGTTTGCAAAACCTAGATCTCATCTCTTTCAGGAGGCTTTGCGCTCAGCTGCAGCCGGTCGATCAGTTTTATCGTGAGATAGGAGGGATCCTTGGTTATCAAGTTGAAATTTTGCGCCGATTGAACCAAATGACGAGCGCCTTTTTTCAAGGTTCTACCTTTCATTCTCCCTGTTTTTACGATATCTCTCGCGGCGGTTTGGAGGTAGAAGAAGCGATTGAAGCGGGGCTTCGCTCGCTGCCTTATACGGCTGAGTTTTATCCTTTAGGCGGGGCCGCGGATCGTCTTCATTTGGTGGACCGGCATACCGGAGGCGATTTGCCTGCGGCGAAGATGCAGTTTGCTGGGCGCTCTCTTTTTGAAGGATTGATCCGCGATGTGCAGGCCCGCGAATTTTTGTATGAGCAGCGATACGGGAAAAAAGTCATCATGCCGATCGGGATCATGACGTCGGCTGAAAAAGATAATCACAAATTTATTTTACAGATGTGCGAGTCGAATCGGTGGTTTGGACGGCCGAAAGATTCTTTTCGTCTATTTTGCCAGCCGCTGGTTCCTGCGGTCGATGCGAAAGGGCATTGGATTTGGGCGGGAGAAGGTCGGCTATTTCTCAAGCCGGGCGGGCATGGAGCCCTTTGGAAAATGGCCCGTGATGAAGGGGTGTTTTCTTGGTTGAAAGATCAAAAGATCCAGCAAGTCATGGTGCGTCAAGTCAATAATCCGCTCGCCGGCGTAGACTCTGGTCTTTTGGCTTTTTTAGGTTTGGGCGTCAAGCATCGGATGTCGTTTGGTTTTGTTTCTTGTCCTCGTTTGCTAAAAACGGCCGAGGGCGTCAACGTCTTGGTGGAAAAAAAGAGAGGGGATCTAGTCGAAAGAGTTCTTACGAACATTGAATATTGCGATTTTGCCCGTTATGGCATAGAAGATAAGCCTTTGGAAGAAGGGGGAATCTATTCTCGATTTACTTGCAATGCGAACATTTTATTCGCTCGTTTGGAAGAGATTGAAAAGGCCGTTTCTCTTTGTCCTTATCCTGGCTTATTGATCAACATCAAGCCGGCGACTTTTGTCTCTTCTAGTGGAGAAAAAAAACAAATTGCCATGGGTAGGTTAGAATCTACCATGCAAAATATTGCAGATGTCTTCATAGAAGAGCATCCCGCCTCAAGCCCGCCTAAAACCAAGCGGACGTTCGTTATGTATAACGAGCGTAAAAAGACGATTTCTACGACGAAAAAAGCGTACGTTTTAGGCGGCTCTTTGCAAGAGACTCCGGAGCAAGGGTTTTATGATCTCTTGCAAGCGTCGAGAGAACTTTTGTCGTCTAGCTGCGGTTTCACGCTGCCAGCGCCCCGCTCTCTTGCCGACATGCAGCAGCTGGGCCCGGAATGTCTGTTTATGTACCATCCTGCTTTAGGACCTCTTTATTCTTTGATTAGCCAAAAAATCCAAAAAGGGAGTTTGGCTCTCGGCTCCGAGCTGCAAGTCGAATTAGCCCAGGCTTATCTAGATCATGTCGAAGTGCAAGGAAGTTTGCGCATTGTAGCGGAAAAGCCGACAGAGTCGCGCTGCGTACTCAAAAATGTCCGCGTGATCAATCAAGGTGTGGATTGGGAGGCTTCCCGCCCATTTTGGGCTTACGAGCTCGTTAGATTCGAGTCGATGCAAATCATTTTACAAGGCTCTAGCGAATTTATTGCGGAAGGGACAATTTTTTCAGGCAACCAGCAATGGGTAGTTGAAGATGGTTTTCGGATGATTGTAGCTGCAGATGGAAGTGTATACCGAAGAAAGCTGAAGAATCGGCTTACAGGCGAGAGATCGCTGCCAAAAATCGATTGTCATAAAGGGGGGTAGTATCAAGGCAATACAACCCCCTTTATGACGATCGATTTTTGGCGCTTTGAACCCGCCTGTAAGCCGATTCTTCAGCTTTCTTCGGTATCGCCAAAGAAAAGACCAAAGGACTTTCATCCTTTGGTCTTCCTATGAAAAAATCAATCGAAGATTAAAAAAGAAGTAAAGCGTGCGCTGCGTCATATAACGCGGCGCCTCTTTTTTTTAATCTGCCTCTTTTGGATTGAGAGCTTTTTTCAATTTTTCATTTTCTTGACTTAGCGTTTCCATTTCTTTTTCGGTTTCAGTTCTCTCTTGAATTGCTTGATCTAGCTGACTTTTAAGATGGCTAACATTTCTTTTTGCTTGACTCAGTTCCTCTGTAGCTTGTTGTAATTGGTCTTCTAGAGACTGTCTTACTCTGAGAACTTCTTGGAGACCTGTTTCAAGTTTTTCGATTTTTTCACATAGCCCTCGCTGTTCTGCTTCACGTGCGTTTTGAGTTTGTTCTATCACTTTTTGTTGTTCTAAGACTTGATTCTTGGTAAGTGTTAAGGCTTCATTCAGTTTCTCGTATTCTAGCTCAGTCTGGGTTTGATATGTTTGAACTGTCTTGAGTTCAGATTCTAGACGATTCTTGATTTCTTCGAGTTCTCTATATATTTTCTTCAACTGCTCAACCTGCCGATCTTTGTTCTCGATTTCGCCGCGCGCATTTTGCAGGTCGCTTTCGAGGGCAGAAATTGTTTTTGCATGTTCCGGGCCTTCTTTGAGACGGATAATTTCTAAGTCGAGATTTTCGATCGTTTTTTCTTGCTCGCTAACGCGTCTTTTTATTCCTTCGAGCTTAGCTTCCAGCTCACGTTTCTCTGCTGTAAGTAGACCGTTGAGTATGCCCACTTCTTCTGCCTTACTTTTCGCTTGGAAAAGATTTTTTTGTTCTGTTGCTAGAATGCCCCTCGTCTGATTATGAGCTTCCAGCTCTATGATTAGATTCTTTTCAGCGATACCGAGATTACGCTGTTTTTCGCTTAGGGCTTCTTCTGTTGCGCGAAGATCGTTTTCTACTCCTCTTAAAGTCTCCTCCGCGTTAGAGAGCTTTTCATGTTCTCTTCTTAAAGCTTCATTTGCTGCTGCAAGCGCTTCTGCGTGTTCTCGGCTTTCGCTTCCTCTTAGGCAGCTAGTTGCAATCGCTGCGACGAGGAAAATGGCAACGGGGACTGCGGCTCCGATCGCGAGTGGAATGAGGAACGCTTGATGCATAGCGAAAAAGCCGGCGGCGATCATAGCTTGGCTTTGGAAGCATACGGCCAGAGCTGCAAAAGCGCTAAGAGCTGCGCCTGCAATGATATTTGCGCCGTTGCTGAGAAAGCTGGCTGTGATTTTGGCTCCTTGGCAGATTGCTGCGCCGCCTGTTTGCGCTACGTTAGATAGTCCTGATGCAAAAGCTGCGCCGCCGACGCAAAGCGTAGAGCCTAGTGTTTGACATTTATCCATGATGCAAGCCATTTGAGATCTCCTAATTATTGTGTTAAGAACCGGGGGAAACAGGATCCTGAAATACATCTTATCATGAGGAAACTGCCCTCGCTTCTGGTTATGGTTAGTATACCGTTCGTGACTCAAGAATCTGCTATTGGACGGGATTGAAAGCTGCCAAAAATCGATTGCGGCAAAGTGGGCTAGTATGGAGGCATACAACCCACTTTGCCGCAATCGATTTTTGGCAGCT
>JAJXYX010000091.1 GCA_021780355.1 bacterium
CTTAATACTCATAGAAATGCGCTCCTTCATTTGTAACCTCCTCATTGGCAGTCAATAACTTATGACTTATCAAAAAGAGGACATTTCTAAAAAACGAAAAGCGGACATTTTAAAAAAACGCTAACACATAATAAAGAAAATGTTGATTTAATATTAAGATTTTGTTAGAATGGTAATTATGTGCGAGGTTAATTATGTTGGCTAAAGATGTTCAATTCAATGTGGAGGGAAGCTATGGTTTCTTTCGTGAAATTCAGAGCATTTCTGCAGACAGTCCGTTCGTAGGGCGAATGCTTGGGGCGGCTGGGGCGATATTAGATGTAGGCATAGATATGTTCACAATGCCCGTCATCTCTCTCAAGTCCATAGCTTTGGCGGTAATTAATCCCCTTGGCGTACTTCTCTATGCTGTTACTGGATCTTTTGAATTTGAGGAGTATACGCTAAAACATTCTATGCAATCTATGGATCATGCTCTGGGCTCGGCTCTTAGAATTCCTATTTCCATAGCGATGGTAGCTCCTAAACTAATCTATCAACTCGCTTCTGCGCTGATCGATCCGGAAACTATTCAACCTATTGCTGTGCTAGAAGAAAACGAAGAGAAGATGATCCCGGTCCCAAGATTTGGAGAAGATCAGAAAGCTCTTTATCAGCAACTAAATACCTTTTCTTCAACTCATCCTGTCCTTGGCCGAGTTGTTGGCGTGGGTGCAGCGTTGATAGATATTGGCATTGAATTAGTAAGAAAGCTTGCTCACATTGTCGAATTGGCAGCTTTTTCTGTCATCAACCTGGTAGGTGCGCTTATTTATGCTTTGACGAAAGCTAAAGGTTTTGAAAATTATACAGTTAAAGCTTCGTTGATCTGTCTTGAGCGAGCGCTTGGAGGAGTTTTGGGCCTTCCTGCAGCCCTGGTCATGATAGCGCCCAAGTTGATTTATCAAATCGGCGCCGCTTTAATCGACCCCGTAAATGTCCAGTCGATTTCTCTCCTTGTTGAAAAATTCAACGGATCTAAAGAAGAAAATGCACTTTCCTTTTCGGACGATCAGCGGACCAAAGATTCTCAAGGCTGGGAAAACTACTAACTTTCCGGTCGGATTTTTAGAAGGAGGCTTCTTTATACCAAAAAAGCTGAAGAATCGGCTTACAGGCGGATTCTGCAGCTTTCCTCGGTATATAGTGCTTCTGGTTGAAAGGCACTCAATCTTTTCGTTTTAACAATTCAATTTTCCAACTATTTTGGCAGGGGCCTATGATCTTCGAATGGTAACCCTGCCAAAATAGTTGAAAAATTGAACTGTTAAAACAAAAATCTTGGGTGCCTTTCAACCGGACGCACTATATGCTCCTCCATTTCTAATCTCCTCATTGGTAGTCAATAACTTATGGCTTGCCAAAAAGCGGGCATTTCTAAAAAAACGCTAACATTGGCTCAAATTACGGGTTAAAATTATCGCTTATAATTAATTCAGTTTTATTGTAAAATTATTCTCGTTATACTGTTTATATGTTTAATAATGGTGAAATATGAATAATTTTGTTTTCAGCAGCGGCTCTAGTTCAGAGGCTGCATATTTTCAAGCATCTGAACCATCCATATCAGCGCGTGTTTCTTATTCTGATGGGACTAAATATGAGGGGGAGATTCAAAATGGGATGCGTTGCGGGTTGGGGAAGCTAACGACGAGGAATCCGAATTGGGTATATGAGGGAATCTTTCGAGACGATTATTTTATAGAGGGGGCTGCTACCATTCGTTTGAGTTGCGGTGGTCGGATGGCAGTTATCTGGAAAGAGGGAAAAGAGACCGTAGAGATGGCCCATTATGCAAATGGCGATTTAATGTATGCTGGAGAAAGCGAGAATGTAGGCGAAACGACTTACGGGATTTCCGTTGAACCAACTCAAAGCGCTTATGTGGGATCCAAGATTTCAGAGAAGACTCAGCAAATATTTCAAAATGGCGTATGGATTGAATCTCTTGAAAAGTCTATGGAAAGGGGAATCATTTATGCAGATGGCAAGCCAGTGAGTGAAGTCAACTATTTGGAGGAAAATATCCTTTATGAAGGAGAAATCCCTCAGGGCGATGAACTTCATTATGGTAGAATGACTCAGTGCGATCGAAAGCAAACGTACATAGGAACCTTTCGCAAATATATTTATCAAGGAGTCGGGGTTCTAGAGTGTCCTGATTTTCGCTACATTGGTCACTGGGAGAAGGGGCTGCCGGAAGGAGAAGGAATTGTTTTTTATGCAAAAGGATCTTCTTTTGTGAAATACCGAGGACAATTTGAGCGAGGCGATCCAAGTGGGTATGGAGAAATGGAATATCGCAATGGAGATATTTACCGAGGTTTTTGGAAACAAAGACAAAGGCAGGGAAAGGGAACCTTGCAGCATGCGGATGGAACTATACAGAACGGAAGATGGGAAAAAGACTCCCTCTGTTATGTGGATTTTGATGAAGAAGTTGCTGATAAAAGCTACGATTCAGCAGCTTTCAGCGATTCGACGGAATATAGCACTTCCGGTTGAAAGGCACCCAATCTTTTTGTTTTAACCATTCCCTTTTCCAACTATTTTGGCCGGGCCTATGATCTTTGAATAGCAACCCTGTCAAAATAGTCGATTCTTGAGTCGCAAACGGTATGTGTAAACTTTTTTTACAAGCGGTGTGCTTGTATAGATCGTAGCTACAAAATTCTTTCTTCTAGAGGCGATCATTTGATATATAGCAAAGAAAGTCTGAAGAAGGAATAGTGGCACACTTAAAATGGACTCGTCGACAGCCAAATGCCTCTCGGCGCTGCTCACAAGAAATGGTGATCGCCCTCATCACCTCTTTGGGCATTGCTGTCCATCTTATCTTGCGGCTGATTTTTCAGGTTTCTGAGTTTTATTATGAACTCCCTCTTTATCTCGTCCTGGCCGTTGGAGGTACGTTATTAGTTGTTCAATTGACCATCCATTTGATCCGTTTTGAGTTTAGTTCCGATCTCATTGCAGGAGTTTCTATTGTTACTGCTGTTTTGCTCGAACAGTATTTGGTAGGAGCTATTGTTGTTTTGATGCTCTCAGGCGGACAAGCCTTGGAACTTTTTGCGCTTAGAAGAGCTTCTTCTCTCCTCAACGCGCTCGCAAAGAGGATGCCGAGCGTTGCGCATAAAAAAGAGGGAGAAAAAGCCATCGATATCCCTATCGATCAGGTAAAAATCGATGATAGGCTCGTTGTTTATCCTCATGAAATTTGCCCAGTGGATGGTTTAGTCGTGGAAGAACACGGCGTCATGGATGAATCGTATTTGACAGGAGAGCCTTTTTTGGTTTCCAAAACCCCGGGATCTTCTGTTTTTTCCGGCGCTGTGAACGGGGATTCGATGCTTGTGGTTCGCGCGACGAAAAAAGCAAAAGATTCCCGCTATGCTAAAATCATGGAGGTGATGCTTGAATCAGAGCAGCACAAGCCGAAAATCCGGCGCTTAGGAGACCGTTTGGGAGCTTATTATACCCCTCTCGCTTTAGTTTTGGCAGGGGTTGCTTGGCTTATGAGCGGAGAGGCGATTCGTTTTTTAGCTGTTATGGTCATTGCAACGCCATGTCCTTTGCTGCTAGCCATCCCTGTTGCGGTCATAGGGGGAATTTCTCTGAGCGCCAAGAGAGGTATCATCGTTAAAAATGCCGCCGTGCTGGAGCTAATTTCCGAGTGCCGCACGATGATTTTTGATAAAACGGGTACGCTTACCTATGGCAGGCCTGTTTTAACTTCAGTAACTTGTTATAACCATTTTTCTCAAAATGAAGTGCTGGCCTTTGCCGCCACATTGGAAAAATATTCGAAACACCCTTTATCCGCTCCCATCATCGAAGAGGCCGCAAAGCAAAACATTTCTCTCGGGCAAGTCCTTGCAATTCATGAAAAACTTGGAGAAGGTCTTTCAGGCAGAATCGACCATCGCCAGATTGATCTCGTGGGACGTTCTCATCTAGTAAAAGAAAAAAAAGACCATATTTTAAGCCAATTGCCTGAGAAAGTGGGGTTGGAGTGCGTTCTTTTGGTCGACAACCAATTGGCTGCTTATTTTTCTTTTCACGATACGCCTCGGAAAGACAGCCGGGCTTTTATTGCCCATTTAGAGCCGAAACATCATATTGATCGGATGATGATTATATCAGGAGACCGCGAAGCTGAAGTGCGCTATTTGGCTGAACAGATTGGAATCCAAGAGATCTATGCCGGCCAAACTCCTGAACAGAAAGTTCATATCGTAGAAGAGGAGAATAGAAGAGATCAGGTGATTTATTTGGGAGATGGGATCAATGACGCTCCCGCTCTCGCGGCCTCGACTGTAGGCATTGCCTTTGGGCAAAATAGCGATATCACAATGGAAGCTGCAGATGCTGTCATTTTGGACAGCTCCCTTGAAAGGGTAGATGAATTTCTCCACATAAGCAAAAGGATGCGCCAGATTGCTTTGCAAAGCGCGATCGGAGGGATGGCTCTTTCCTTTCTTGGGATGCTTGTTGCTGCTTTCGGGTATCTGCCCCCTCTCGTCGGAGCGGTCAGCCAGGAAGTGATCGATGTTCTTGTCATTCTGAACGCTCTAAGAGTAGCCTTTCCACAAAAGAGGCTGATCGATTATTAGAAAAGTATGGCAACTCAAGCTAAGCAAAATAAGATAGGCGCTTTTTGGGCTTTTTCTTCTGAAGAGGCTGCGTCAGCCGTTCAGGCTGATCTGGAAAAGGGGCTTTCCAGCAAAGAAGCTCTTTTACGCACGCAGCTTTATGGATCGAATACGCTAAAACCCAAAAAACGGTTTGGTCTATTTCTTCTTTTTTTTAAGCAGTTGAACAATCCTCTCATTTTTATTTTGCTCTTTTGCTCTACGATTTCTTTTGTTTTGTATGATGATACGGATGCTGTGATTATTTTGGCGATCATCCTGATCAGCTGTATTTTGACCTTTTTTCAAGAAAAAAGCGCGTTTCAAGCGATGGAAAAGCTGCTCCGTATGGTTCAGATCAGTTCTACAATCTTACGGGATGGAGAAAAAAAAGAGCTTCCTCTCGATCAGGTTATGCCAGGAGATCTTGTTTTCTTGAGTGCGGGAGATATGATTCCTGGAGATTGTTATCTATTGGAGTGTAAAAACTTGTTTCTCGATGAGGCGGCCCTTACGGGAGAGTCTTTTTATGCAGAAAAAACTGTGGGCAAACTCCAAGAGGCTCTTCCGATCGCTAAAAGGACGAACGCTTTATTTATGGGAACTCATGTCGTGAGCGGTACGGCAAAAGCTTTGGTCATGCAAATCGGTTTCAATACGCTATTTGGACAAATTTCTCAGGGCCTGGCTAAGGAGGCTCCTGAGACAGAATTTGAAAGAGGGGTTCTCCGTTTCGGGTATTTGCTGCTCAGAGTTTCTTTAACCTTTTTGATCGCTATTTTCGCTTTGAATATCTATCTTCAGCGACCTTTGATGGAGGCTTTGCTTTTTTCCTTAGCGCTTGCGGTGGGGCTCACCCCTCAGCTTTTGCCCGCGATTATCTCCATCAATCTTTCCAAGGGGGCCAGGCGTATGGCTCGAAAAAAAGTCATCGTGAAAAGGCTTTCTTCCATTGAGGATTTTGGAAGCATGAATGTACTTTGTTCCGATAAGACAGGGACATTGACAAGCGGCCGCATTCAACTAGAAAATGCCTATAACATATCGGGCCAGCGAAGTGAAAAAGTGCTTCTCTTTGCTTTTCTTAATGCTTTTTACCAAACAGGCTATGCAAACCCCATCGACAAGGCTATTTTAGATGCGGCAAAATTAGATGTTGGCCTTTGGGTTAAACTCGATGAAACTCCTTACTCTTTTGATAGAAAGCGGCTTTCCCTTCTCGTAAAAAGCGAATCGGACTCTTGGATCATTACCAAAGGGGCTTTTGAGCAGATTTTGCAGATTTGCACAAAAGCAGAAACTGCAGAAGGGCTTGAAGTGGACATCGGCGCAATCTCCCAAGATCTTCGAGCATTTTACGAGGAATCTAGCAATAAAGGATTTAGAACGATTGGTTTGGCCTGCCGTAAAGAACAGCAAAAAAACTTAATCGGAATTGAAGATGAAAGGGACATGACATTTTTGGGACTCTTGCTGTTTGCCGACACTCCTAAAGAACATGTTGCCGACATTCTCGCTGGTTTGAACACTTTGGGTGTTGATCTGAAGATCATTACAGGAGATAACAAGTTGATGGCTATGCATCTGGCCCGCCTTTTGAATATCTCTGAAGAGAGTGTTTTGACTGGAGGGGAAATGCAGAAACTGAGCAGCCGGGCTCTGGTTCAGCGAGTCAAAAATAAAATCATTTTCGCAGAGATCGAGCCCAATCAAAAAGAGCGAATCGTTTTAGCCTTAAAGAAAGCGGGACATGTTGTAGGCTATTTAGGCGATGGGATCAATGATGTGAGTGCGCTTCACTCCGCCGATGTCAGCATCTCAGTTGATACGGGAGCTGATGTAACAAAAGAAATTGCCGATATCGTTCTTTTAGAAAAGGATTTGTCGGTTTTGCAAGAGGGTGTAAAAGTTGGCAGAACTACTTTTTTCAATACGCAAAAATACATCTTCATGGCCTCTAGCGCCAATTTTGGCAATATGTTCAGTATGGCCGGAGCTTCTTTATTTCTAACATTCCTTCCCTTGTTGCCTATGCAGGTTTTACTTGTGAACTTGATGGAAGATTTTCCCGAGACAACGATTGCCACAGACCACGTCGATGCAGAAAGAGTATTTAAGCCAATCAAATGGGATATTCGATTTATCAAGAAATTCATGATCGTCTTCGGCTTCATCAGTTCTCTCTTTGATTACGCGACATTCGGACTTCTTCTCTGGTTCAATGCCTCCGTCCAGGAGTTTAGAACCGGTTGGTTTGTCGAATCGGTCGTATCAGCAGCCTTTATCGTTTTAATCGTGCGCACTTTTAGACCCTTTTATCAAAGCCGACCAAGCACCCCCTTACTATGGGCCGTCTTTTCCATCATCAGCATCACCTGCCTTCTTCCCTTCACGCCTCTAGCTCCACTTTTAGGCTTCACCACTCTACCTATGAAATTATACCTATTTGTCCTCGCTTTGGTCGTTATTTATATGCTCCTCGTAGAAGCCGCTAAAAAAATCTTTCTGAAGAGATGGGTCCGCTCTTAAAGTTTTTTTAAGGACTTCGTCCTTCTATAGTTTATAGTTTTCTTCGACTTTTCAGTTTCTTTGGATTTAAGTCCCTATCGCCTTCCAACGCTTCGCGTTTCCAGTTGATCACTTG
>JAJXYX010000033.1 GCA_021780355.1 bacterium
CAGAATCATTAATAAAGCTTTGAGCAGGTTCATGGTACTCCTTTTTTTGTCGAAAGATATTATGAACCTAGCTCTTTTCCTTTTAAAGAAAATTTCACTTGTCACATCAAACGCAAGTCATCAACTGTAAACGCGAAGCGTTGGAAGGCGATAGGGACTTAAATCCAAAGAAACTGAAAAGTCGAAGAAAACTATAAACTATAGAAGGGGGGAAGCCCCCCTTTTACCCCCCCAGCCTATCGGCTGGGATAAAAATCTTTTGGGCTGTCTATCTATGCCTAAATCTAGTAGACTATATGGTCTATCACAGAGAGCTTTATTGCATTAATTCTATCGATTTATTTTTTTAAGAGTTGTTGCACTTCATTTTTGAAATGGCGAAATATTACGCGATAGATAGGAGAAAAACATGAATTCTTTAGATAAAATAAATTTTAAAAGCCTTCCCGCTACAGAAGAGGAAAAAAAATATTTACTTTCTAAAGAGTTGCTCTCCTCTCGCGTGCATAAAGTCTATGGAACCTCAAATGTCGCCTTGCCTCTAATCCCTGCTGCTTGTCCAGTTCAAGAGCCAAGCGACTTAAAAATCAACAAACAGCCGACGCAAGTCACTCTTCCCTCAGGAGATATTGAAAAAGGGACTTTTAGCCATGGACAGCTTCATGGAGACCACTGCACAAGAATATTCAAAAACGTAAGCAAGGGCACATATACTGGAAAGTTCATCTTTGGAGAATGCAGATCAGGCAAAAGAACTTATTATCCAGATGCCTTTGGAAACCAAAGTCAATGCAATTGGATTCAAGAAGTGGGAAATTTTGATAGCGAAGGTCTTTTACATGGATCTCAAGGACAGCTAATAAGTTTTTACGCTTCTTCTATCAACGATCCTTCTCCTAAAAAACTCTGGGAATACATCGGAACATTTGAACATGGAGAGATGAGAGAAGGAGTCAAAAAACTCTATTGTTTCTTGGACGGAATCCACACTCTGGAAGGCACCTTTAAAAAGCATGTCTTAGATGGAAACAATTGCAAAAACATCACTCCAACAAAATGGGAACTAGGACGATTCAAAGAAGGGAAGCTGATTTTTGGTTCAAGGATCACGCGATCTGAAACGGAATGCCAACAAACCATGACAGAAGAAGGCAACTTCGACCCTGAAACAGGAAATCTTCATGGAAAACATTGTACAATTTCAACAGCCAAATGGTCCCTTGAAGGGGAAACGATACAGGGAAGGATCCAAAATGGACGATTAACCATTCGGACCCAAAACATGCGGCTGGATGAACAAGATAAAGAAGCCCTGCAAAACCTCGGTTTTTTAGGATTTCCTTCCTCTTCTTGGTGGGAAAGACTATCCTTTTAACCGCGTCTTCATTATATAAAAAATATTTTTTTCTTTACATACCATGCCTATTAAACATTCTTTCTCATAACAACCTATGTTATGATTTTGTTAAGATCTAGGTCATTTTAACCAAACTTAGGAATTTAGCTATGAGCAGTTCAACAAATTTCTTTCAAGGCTTAGCTTCTTACTATCATCTAACCGACAAACAAACACCGACCTATTCGTCCGGGTCCTCTTCCTATCGCCCTTCTACCCATACAACATCTTACATTCCTCTATTAGTTGGAGGACACACAACCATAAGCAGCAGCATCCATCAAGGACCTCAAGATTGGGCAGGACGCATGGCCTATGAAGCTCAAAGGCGAGAAGGTTCGAGACAAACGGCTGCGGCTGTCATTGGCGGAGTCGCTATGGTAGCTCTTTCTGCGGTTTTGGCCTATATAACAAAAAATTACATTCAAGCGGGCAAAGAATTAAAAAAAGCGGAAGAATTCAAGTGGATGCTCCCCGCTATTGCTCAAGAAGAAGGATTCAAACTCTCCGATGTCCTTCCTGTCGTCAATAAACACATTGAAATCGCAGAAAACAAACGTTCGCAATCCAGAAATATTGCGGCCCTAACCGGCGTCGTTCTCGCTGCAGCAGCAGGAGCTTTTTTCGGCGGTATGTTTGCTGTACCTTGGTTGATCACGGCGTCTATTGTCGTCGGCGTATTTGCCGCAGCAACAGGGGCCTTTTTGGTTGTATGGCATTGGGAAGATGAAACATCTTTACCAGTCCATATGCAAGAGCAAATTCGAACTTTTCTAAGAGAGCATCTAGTACCGACTGAGGATGCTGTCTAACGTCACCTAAAAAAATAGGCTTCGCCCATGCGAAGCCTATTTTGAAAAACGCTATTTCTATAGCAAAAAAAATTCTACGCTAGCTACACTGCCAGCCTTCATATCAATCCTTAATAGGCGGTATTCCTTATGAACAACGTTACTTTCTCTCAATCCCCTTCTTCACATCAAAATTTTCTACAAGAGCAACAAAGAAACATCTTATTGCAATCTTTAGAGGACAATATCTACGAAGAACTTCCTTCAGAAGACAAAGAGACTATTCGTTCTAAGCTACAAGATCTTGAGTTCAGACTGGATCCCGAATCCTACGTGATCAAATGGAAACATTCTCAAGTCGAAGCTGGTGAATGCGTCGACAAATATCAAGCCGGAGAATCAGGAGCCTTAAGATATTTCTCAGAGCAGCTAGGCTTAATCCCAAAATCAATAAAAACAAACGACCCAGCCAATCCAAACACTACTACCGAAGAACTTGTACGCTACGATTTTGACATTGATCCCAATTGGTTCTCTTTAAATTAAAACCAAAAAAAAAGGGATTGTCAAGGGCGCCAGCCCTTGACTGGGGTTTGGGGCAACGCCCCATAGGCTCACCTCTGCCAAATGATGCAAGGCAATTCTAAAGGAAGATTCATTTCTGCATAAGAAGGCAAAGCGCGGGGGCAGTAGTCGGAAGCGGGTCTGTTGCTGGGGACCTCAGCTTCGAAGAGAAAGACGCTGCCTGAGTGGGATTGTTTTTGCATGCGCTGGCGGATGGGCGGATTGCCTACGGCGTAGATCTCGATCGTGACTGAGTTGGGGTCGAGGAGGCCGAGATCGATGTGAGAAGAAAAGTGGTAGGAAGATCCAGTTTGGGAGATGAGAAGATCTTGAAACTGGAGAGATGAAGAGAGTTCTTTCCAGGTGCGCTGCCATAGGGCGATCTGCTTGCCGAGAGCGCCGTGATTGGCGAGACGGTCTTTGTATTTTTTGGCGGCTGGAAGATAGTGCTTTTCCGTGTAATCGCGAACGGCTCTATGCGCGCAGAAAAGAGGTGTGAGACGAAGCATGCTCTCTTGGATGAGAGAAACCCAAGCCTCGGGAATATTTTGCGCATTTCTTTGATAAAACTGCGGGATGAGTTGCTGCTCGAGTAGGTCGTAGAGCTGAAGAGCTTCTTTAGCATCCCACTCAGGATCGTCGCCATGCTCTTGCCCATCGCCGAGAGCCCAGCCGAGCTCGGGAGCGTAGGCTTCAGCCCACCACCCATCGAGCTCGGAAAGATTAAGACCGCCGTTGACGAGCACCTTCATACCGCTCGTTCCACAAGCTTCCCAAGGACGCCGAGGCGTGTTAATCCATACATCGACCCCTTGGACCAATTTTTCCGCCATCAGCATGTCATAGTCGCTAAGAAAAAGTACCTGAGGACGAACCTCTGGGCGGTGGATGAATTGAATCCACTCTTGGATCATGGCTTGACCTGGATGATCGGCTGGGTGCGCTTTGCCTGCAATGACGAGCTGCACGGGTTTTTCTGGGTCAGTCAAAAGGCGGATGAGACGGTTAGGATCGGAAAGAAGCATGTTCGGACGTTTATACGTAGCAAAACGTCTAGCAAATCCAAGTGTTAGCGTATTGGGATTAAAGTAGCTCTTAGCCCTTTCCACCTCTTCAGCGCTAGCGCCGCGCGCAGCTAAAATAGGAGGAATCCGTTTTCGTCCATACTCGATCATCTGCATGCGAGCCGTATTTCGCATCTGCCAAATATCAGCAGGCGATGCTTTGGATGCTTTGAGATCTAAAGGCGTCGGCTCGCCGCAGGCATGAGAAATAGAGAATGAATGGTTCCAAAGATGTTCCGCTGGGGCGCTAATCCAGCTTGGCGTGTGGATGCCATTTGTCACATAGCCGACAGGTACTTCATCGATCGGAAAACGGGGAAATAAAGAGGCAAACAAACGGCGGCTCACATGTCCGTGCAAACTGCTGACAGCGTTCACAGCTCCGCTGCCTCGGATGGCCAAATGAGCCATGTTGAACCTGTCATCCTGCCCCTCTTCTCTGCCTAATGCAAATAGCTCTTCAAAAGAAATCTGCAAATGGTTTTTGGCGTAATTCGCAAGATAGGTAGCGATGAGAGAGCGGGGAAACCGATCGAATCCTGCAGGAACTGCGGTGTGCGTTGTAAACAAATGACTCGCTCTCATGACAGAAAATGCCTCTTCAAAAGAGAGCTTTTGCTCTTTCATGCATACGCGGACTCTTTCTAAAATCGCAAAAGCGGCGTGACCTTCATTTAAATGGCACACTTCAGGTTTGATACCCATTAGATCCAAAAGACGAGCTCCGCCAATGCCAAGTACAAGTTCTTGTTTAAGGCGCATTTCTAAATCGCCGCCGTAAAGTTCGCTCGTAATGCCTCGATAAATCGGATGATTAGCCAAATCATTGCTATCGAGAAGATAAAGCTTAACCCTTCCCACCTTCGCCTCCCAGGCTCGAAGCCATAGCGACCATCCTGGCAATGTGATTTCAATCTGCAGCCATTCTCCGTCGGCTTTTCTTAAAGGCTGAATGGGCAATTGACTAGGAGAATTGAATGGATACACCGCTTGTTGGTTTCCATAAGCGTCGATGATCTGACGAAAATAACCCTGCTGATACAAAAGCCCGACTCCTACAACAGGAACACCCAAGTCGCTGGCCGCTTTTAATTGGTCGCCAGCTACATTGCCAAGTCCGCCAGAATAGATCGGAAGCGCCTCACTGAGCATAAATTCCATGCTAAAATAGGCTACTGCTTGCAGCTTTTCTTTTGCATGATGCTTTTGAAACCATGTTTCTTTGGGATGGCGCACATGGATCTCCAAAAGCGTATCAATCGTCTTTCGAAACTCAGCATCGCTAAGAAGCTTTTTAAGCTGATCTTTCGATACCGTTTGCAGCACGATCCAGGGATTTCTTGTCGCATCAAATAAGGTCTCATCTAACGCACGCCAAATTTTATCAGCGCTGCGGTTCCAAGACCAAATCAAATCCAGAGCCAACTCTTCTAAAGCGTCATATCCTTCCAAATGATCGTGATTGGCTTTCATCTTTTCTCCTTCAGAACTGTATCTACTAAACTTTGCGCTTCTTGTATCATTTGCTCCACATGCTGCTGCGAAAAAAAACTTTCGGCGTAAATCTTATAGAGATTTTCCGTGCCAGAGGGTCGCGCTGCAAACCAGCCTCTTTGCGTAATCACTTTAATCCCTCCCAAAGAGGCTCCATTCCCTGGCGCTTTTGTCAGCACATCTTGAATCAGATCTCCAGCCAGCGCCTGCCCACGCACCTCTTGAGGAGAAAGCAATTTCAACCTCTTTTTCTCTTCCACAGTCGCGCTTGCTTCCACTCTCTCATAGAAAAACGGCCCAAACTGCTTTGTCAGATCTTGATAAATCATTCCAGGATCTTTTTGCATCTTAGCCGTAATTTCCGCCGCGAGCAAAGCGGGAACCATCCCATCTTTATCGGTTGTCCAAACTGTTCCATCGTTCCGTAAAAAAGAGGCTCCCGCGCTCTCTTCTCCAGCAAATCCCAAACTCCCCTCAAAAAGCCCATCGACAAACCACTTAAAGCCCACCGGCACTTCACACACTTGCCTTCCCAAACTCCTAGCCACTCGATCGATCATCGAGCTGCTCACCGCCGTCTTGCCCACGCCCGCTTTTACGCTCCACCCTGGCCTATGTTCAAATAAATAACTCACAGCCGCCGCAAGGTAATGGTTCGGCGGCATCAGGCCTACGCTCCTAGTCACGATCCCATGCCGATCGTGATCGGTATCGCAGCCGACAGCCACATCAAACCGCTCTTTTAAAGCAATTAGCCTCTGCATCGCATCTTGAGAAGAAGGGTCCATTCGGATCTGCCCATCCCAATCGACGCTCATAAAACGAAAGGTAGGATCCACCTCAACGCTCACCACATCCAAATTCAGTCGGTATCGGTCCGCAATCTTTTGCCAATAATGAACCCCAGCCCCCCCCAACGGATCCACGCCCAAACGAACTTGTCTAACAGCTTCCATATCGAGCACGTTTTCCAAATCCTCTATATAATCTTCTGCAAAATCACGCCTCTTCGCTTCCCTCTTCGCCCTCTCAATCGGCACTCTTGCAATTCCATCCACTCCCTTTTCCAGCCACTCATTGGCCCTTGCCTCAATCCATCCCGTCGCCTCCACATCGGCCGGCCCTCCGTTCGTCCCATTATACTTAAACCCTCCCTCCGACGGAGGATTATGAGACGGCGTAATCACAATCCCATCTCCAAGCCCTCTCTTTCTCCCTCGATTATACGTCAAAATCGCATGGGAAATCACAGGAGTCGGCGTATACTCATCGCCTTCCGACACCACAGCGTCCACACCATTTCCCCTCAACACCTCAAGCGCGCTCTCCAGCGCCGGCTGAGACAAAGCATGCGTATCGACTCCTAAAAAAAGAGGCCCGTCAATCCCCCTCCCTTTCCTGTACTCGCAAATCGCCTGCGCAATCGCCAAAATATGATCTTCATTAAATGACCTTTTCAGCGAGCTCCCCCGATGCCCCGACGTCCCAAAAACAACCCTCTCGCTCTCCACCCCAGCATCCGGCTTCTCCTCAAAATAAGCCCGTATCAACTTCGGCACATCCACCCACATCGAAGGCGGCGCGATCTTGCCAGCATAGGGACTGCGTTTCATGAACTCCTCAAGTCATTGTGGATTTCGCGAGTTGGGGCTTCGCCCCAAACCCCACCAAAGGACTATCGTCCTTTGGAATCCTTTTGTTTTTTTTGATGCAAAGCAAGCTTTGCATCTAGGGAAAAATCTAAAAAAGTGCTGCTCTATGACGCATAAAGCTGAAATGTAGTTAAAGGGATAAAAAATTTATTAGCAATAGAATGTGCAACAAATTTATATAAAGCGACATCTTAATGAAGTCCCAGAAATTCCCGCTAGAAAAACTGCAAGAGCTTTATTTCTAGATGGTTTTGCCGATAAGAATACAGTTCCTGTCGCCGCCTTGCGAGGCAGATTGCAGCACCTTAAAAATTTTCTGAACAACAAAA
>JAJXYX010000089.1 GCA_021780355.1 bacterium
TTTTTCGCGGTGTTGTCGACTGTGACTGCGGAGTCTGTTTTAGGGCAGGCGTTAAGGGGGCGGGTGAGGGATAAATTCAAGCCTATTGGGGCGCCTGCGACCAACTTTTGAGATTACTTGGGTATATGTAAGTTCTGTCAGCGAAACCGAGTCCAAAGCACTCTGCTTTCAAATGACAAGTAGGAAGGATTTCGCGGAGTTACATTAGTTTATAATGCAGCGAAAAAAATTGAAAGAGAACTGCGCAAGACATATTTCGGCGTGATCACACCGAATGTTTTACCGACCCAAAACAGTTCCCTTGAAAAGCAGCCTGTGATCTCCCACATGCCTCTTGGATAAGATGGTACAATACAATGAGCTCCATTTTCAAATGAGCGAAGGAACGGCACTGACTCGAGCAACTATTTTTGTACACAGGAGTGAGTTTTTCAAAAAAATTTCCCTTTTTATTAGCTCCGCAAAACCCTCCCTAAAGTCTCCCCAATTTTTGCTACCGAACCGGAGACAATTTGTCGCCTTGAAGCTCTCGAACAATCCTCTGGCTTTTCAAAATCTCATCTTTGGATTTACTAAAGTCATCCTGCAATGTTAGAAGAGAGTGTCTCAAGACAATCGATATGGGTCTTCCAAGCTCTAAAATCATCATTCTATCATTGGGAATCATTCCCTCATTTTGCTTAGCTAATGCGGGATACCCGTTGCTGCCTAAAAACTGATTGTACTCCCAGGAAAGCTTTTGCTGAGGAGTCAGATTTTTTCGTTTCTCTCGAGGAAGCTCAGGTGGTTCCGGTTGCTGGCATACCCATGTTAGCATTCCGATCACGCTATCTACATCCTGCTTCCTCTTAACAAATTCGACCGCATGAGACACTCGGCTCTCTCCGTAGCGCATCAGAGATTGTTTCTCCTGATCGCTTAAATTTAATCCGTCCAAGCATTTGTAGAAAGTGTGCAAAAAAGCTGCTGCTGCCCTTTCTTCTTCTTTTTCTTCTTTCTTTGTTAATGGCTGCCTTGAGGTTGCGAACTGGTTCCTTTCCGGTTCTCTTGCGGTTGCTTGATGGTTACGAGTTGGTTGTTCAGATGGTTGTTCTCTTTGATTTTCCATAGACAAATCTGATGGTTGTTTAGATGGTTCTAACATGGTTGCTTTGAGGTTGTTAGTTGGTTGCCAAATGGTTCCTAAAAGGTTCTGTAATGGCTGGGTGTCATTGAAAACATCATCTTCTAGTTCAGCATTGATATCGAAGATGGCCGTACTAGTTAAAGTTGCAATCGTTCCTTTCTTATCCCTTTTGAAAATAGCGAGACCATATTTTTCTAGCTTTTCCATGGCACTTCTATATTGCTGCCTGGTCAAGCCGATTGTCTCATGATCTCCGATAACAGCCTCATTCATCTTCAGCTTATGGGTTGAATACATTGATCCCTTTCGCCGAGCACGTAATGCAATCAAAGTTAGGAGAAAAAATGCTGATGAGCTGCCCTCAAGCAGCTCAAGCCCTTCGCGATAAAGCTTTACGAATCCATTCTTCGACATCTTCAGACCTATTCAGACGACGCTTTTGAGGTAGCGATGCCTTCCAACTCCTTTTTGCGGGGTCTATACTTTTTCTCCGACACCCACTTGAAGAATGCTTTTTCATCGATAAGCCAGGTGCGATTAGGTCGCTTTAAAACCTTAGCAAACCCATTTTCATTTCGAAAGAAAATCAAGTGGCGCATTCCACCAACTGGTGGCCATTCATGGAACTCATTCCATTTCGATACAGGAATGAACCGCGTCTGTTTTGGCTCTGTAGCCACTTCGTCTATATTTTTTGACCTATCGTTTTTCATTTCACACTCCTCTGCTATTGCAGTTTGAATTTAATAACCGCATTTTATGGCGACCTATTGCCATGAAAAAATGGCGCCGGTGGAAAAACCGTAAAATGCGTTGAATAGCAGTAAGTTACAAATGATTGAAATAGGAGGAAAAATCGACGATGAGCTTCTGATAGCTGTCTTTTTTAGGACGACCGTTTCTATCCCGCCTGTTTTGCGGAGGCTCTTCATTTATAGGGATGGCTGAATCGATGACCCAGCCGTACACAGTCTTGAAGGGGTATTTCTGCACCTTCGAGCAATGTTTGTAGATGATCTGTGCCATTTGACGGTTGGACAACTGAGAAAAATCCCTTCGTAGCTTTCTTGCAGCACTCCAAGCAAAAAGCTTATCGTCCCTTTCTTGAGCAGGTCGCCTTTTGGCGAAGACAGCCTTCCCTTGCAAAAGCAGCCAAGCTTCTGTAAGCAAAGGAGCAACATACAAGCCTTCTCGCTTTACTTCTTTGTCTTCGATATCGTCGTCTTTCAGCCGTCCCTTATGCACCAGTTTCAGCCAGTCAACAGGCAAGGCAGCCTGAACATTCTTACCATACTCTGAACAGAAAGAACTAACCGCAATTCTTCCCTCTTCAAAACAACTCTCGAAAAGCTCGTAATACTTCTCAAAATCGGGACAAAGTCTTTTTTCTTCCTCAAGGCTACTGAGATCAGGGATTTTCAAGCCTAGGATGTAATAAGCGGCTCTTCTGGCCGTCCAGCACGTTTCCTTCAAGCATTCGTGAATCTCCTCATCGCTGAGCAGCTTAGGCCTCCACAATTCTGTCTGTGGCTTATTTTCTAAGTTGTGCATGGCTACTCTCCTGATAGTTTTGAAAGATTTTCGATTGAAGCGCTTCGACCATCGTTTGCATGTGCGTGCTTGGCAGATGAACATAATGCCTTGTCATCTGAAGCGTCTGATGGCCGAGCAACTCGCCGATTACCAAAGGACTATTTTCAATCGTTGCTGCTTGAGAAGCCGCCTGATGACGCAACCCATGGAAAACAAATCCTTCAATCCCTGCTTTTTGCAAAGCCCTTTCCCAAGCAGAGCGGATATCAACAGGCTGGTTGGGATAATTGGGAGATGGGAAGACCAAGCGATCAGCGTTCTGCTGGTCGCGTCGCTGCTGTAAAAGCCCTAACAAGAAACCAGTAATCAAAACAGACCTTGAGCGGCCATTCTTCGTTCTCTCGAGTAGAATTGTTCCCGTAGGTGCTCCCAATTGAATGTTTCTCCATCTCAGCCCCATAATTTCGCCTTTGCGCATACCCGTTCCCAGAGCAAGAGCAACGATCAAAAACAAGTCTTTCGATCCGCTCTCCTGGCATACTTGCAAAAGCCTTTGCTGCTCCTCTTCGGTTAATACCCGCTTTCTGCCTTGTGCCTGCTTGGGCTTTTCAATCTTAAAAACGGGGTTCTCTCTCATCCACTCCCATTCTTTGACTGCTTTAGTGAAAACGTGAGATAGGCTGCTCAAATAGCGCACAACTGTAGTAGGAGAGCGACGTTTTTCACCTCTAACTAAACCCGTAAGCAGTTCATCCCTCTTCTCAGCGATTAGGCTAGGACGAACTTGAGCCAATAGCAAATGCCCGAGTTCCTCCCTCCACCAAGTCAGGTACTGAAGAACATTTTTGGCATTTCGCGGCTTTCCAGGCAGTACCCTTTCTATGTAGAGGTCGATCAGATCTGCAAGGGTGTGTTTGGTTGCAGGATTCGTGAATTCGTAGCGATCCTGCTCAATTGCCGACTCCATATCCCTCTTCCATTTTTTAGCCAGAGTCTTCGATCTAAATGACCTATCAAAGCACTGACCACCTTTCATCCGTATGCGCACTCGATAGGTTTGGCAATGCCTATGTGTCCTCACGATAATTCCTCTGAGATCATTTTCCGCCTTCCCAAGGATCTCTTTCTGTTCCACGTTTGCTCCTATTGTTATAGCACGAGTTTAGTTGTAAACGATCGAATTCTATTGCAAACTGTTGGAATGAAAAATGGCGTCAGTGGAAAAAAATTAAAAATCCGGAAGTGTAAGGAGAAAAAACGCGTGAAGAAAAACAGATCGAAAGCCACTTACATTGCGATAGAAGATCTAGTCAGTCGCCTAGGGCTTTTAGAAGAAGATGTGAGAAGGTGGCTCAAAAAAGACGGGGCAGACATGCAATCCGATTATAGAGGGCGTCCATCTGTTCCTTCCAATTTTCTTGAACGATATTCGAATGATAAAAGATATGTAAATGCCTGCTCTAAGGCTCTGCTCATAGAAAAGGCTGCAAAAAAGTTTGACAATAACGAAAGACTAAAAACAAAAAGATTATCGTTAATTAATGAATACGATTCTTACATTTCCGATTTAGAAAAAATTCATTGTAAATGTTTAGATTTAGTCAACAAAACTGACCACGAATCCGCTGTGACAGCTGCATACTTGCTTTTTTCTAGGGTCATATCAACCTTGAAAATGTGCTGTTTATGTCAACGAAGTGATTATTGGTATTGGGGATCTCTTATAAGAGAAATCGACGAATCCTTAGCTGTTGCAGAGCACTTCGTTATTTCAAAAGATACCAGTGAAGGGATTCAAGCTCTTCATAAATGGTTTCGCCAAAACGAAGCCCCAGCCCATGCCAAGTGTCGAGAAGTAATTTCTACAAAAATGAGCACCACTGATCCGAGAAATTCGCAAAACAATAATCTCGATCTTTTGTATGAAATTTATCAGAAAAAATCAAAATTCACCCATCCAACATATCTTGTTATCAGAGAAATTACAACCTTCGAATTGTTAAATAACATCCCGAATATTAAAGAAATCGAATATGGACAATCCAAGCATGAGAGAAAATTGCTTGAATTGACCGAATTTTTCCGATCTAGTATTTGGACATCTATTCAGGTATTTATACAATGCTTTCATGGTCTCCCTTTAGGTAAAGAAGACCTAAATCATCTATTCTCAATTCATTCAAAAATTGCAAAGGAAGAAGAAAATGAATTCACAAAAAGAAACAATAATCAACCATCGAGTTAAAGTTGAAAATATTTAAAATTCCAACAAAAGAAAAATTACCTATCTAGAATCTTTTTTATAGAAAGTTCGAAACTTAACTTTTTCAGCTTTCCAGACGGGTCTTGAGACTCTAACTTAGACCATTCAGCGGGAGAAGCTTGATGCGCCCAATTGGACAATTGCTTCTGAAATGTCTGCAGCCATTTTGGATGCTGCTGAGAAAGAAAACCAAACTCAGCAAGCGCCTGATCGGAAAAATCTCCCAGCTGCGTGGCTACGTACCAGATCCCATAAAGATCCTTGAGCATCTTTGATGAGCTCTTCCGCCTGGTAAAAGTAAGCCCTTTGTGGAAGATCCATGCGCCAGGTGAGACGACCTTTCCCGCTTCTCCTGAATAAGTTCGAAATTCCATTGTCGTTTGCAGGCTCAGCGTCAAGTAGCTCAGGGGTTGAGCTACAATGCCGGCGATCACGACATTTCTATTCTTATCCTCTCGAGTAGCAGAGTCGGTTAAAAACTCGATCTCTACCTCTACACCATCGATCTCTTTCACAAAGCTTTCGGTTGCAGGAATATCGACATCTTTGAAGACATGAATAAAACCTGCTTCATTGAGGTATTTGGCGATGTTCTTTTTAGAGATCTCAGGAACTCTTCTGGGAATCAACGAGTCAATATCACGCGTTCCAACAGGGAGATTCTCGAGTTTGGGATCGGCGAGGTAAAGCTTGTAAATGAAAAGAGCAAAACCGCCTCCGATAACAACGAACTCTCGCCATGGTCCCAGTGATTTTAAAAATTCTGAAATGATCTTGTCTTCTTGAGTCTGTTTCATTTGTTCTTAAGGTTTTTGTAGATGCGTTTCAGTTCAGGCGCTCGCTGAGCTATAAATTCTGCTTGTTCTTGTCCTCGCAAAGGAAAGTGATAAAGATCTAAAAAGGTAAGGAGAAGAGGACAAATGCCAACTTCTTTACCGTCCTTCTTATTTTGTTTAAGCAGCATTTTGTAGTAAGGCTCGATCAACAAAACCTCATACCCTCTTTCTTGGGGCTCTAATTGCAAAGCATTTTCCAATTTCGCTCTAATAGAAGGATCAAGAACATATAATTCTAATCCTTCTAGATTGGTATTTTTAAGCCCAAGCGCTTCGGCTGCTGAATGAAGAGCCAAGATCACGTCTGACTCAAGTCCAGATTTCTTTAAAGCCTTGAACCATTCTGATTTTCCAGAGAGAGCAGAACGATATGTCCTGATTTTACATTTTTTCACGATGCTGTAGTGCTCTAACCAGCTTTCTAGAAGCTCTTTCGGTTTATTAAACGAAAATCTCTTCGAGGTTCTCACTCCTTCAACTTGCAGAAGTCCTTTCAGGACCAGAATATTGAAAACACGTTGAACTAGACCGAGGCTTACCCCTGCTTCTTTAGCAACTTCTCTCAATGAGAAGCTTTCTCTAGAAAGTCCTTCTCGAAGAAGCCAATCAAGCACGAGAGAAGACTTGTCTGCATAGACATTCCCTTCTGCTGGATCTTCATTCGAACTTACGAGGAAACGACCTTTCATTGCGATCTCCTTCTGTTCATTATATTATACTGTTCAATATATATTGAACAGACAAAAATATTGAACAGCAGTCAAGACTTATCGAAAATATTATCTTACTAGTTGTTAATCACTTATGAAACATACAGGTTTAGCCAGAAAATTCTAAGTAGCTAAAATCTTGCAGAGCTATCCGGCGATTTTTATAGATAACTGGAAGCGGGTTAGCTTATAGATAGTTTTAAAAAGAGGGCTATGAAAATCTTACTTACTGGGGCTAATGGGTATATTGGAACTCGCCTTCTTCCCCGTTTGATAGAAGATGGGCACGAGGTCTATGCGCTGGTGAGAAGCCGCTACCGGATTGAAACTCCTCAGAAATTTCAATTCCAGCTTCATATCATTGAAGCTGATTTGCTTGCAGGAATTCCCGCCCGCCATTTTTCTCGTGTAAGCAAAATATTTCTTTCGTAAACTTTTAGACTTCCATTTTTGATTGAGGCCACCTCCATGACCATCTCTGTTAGAAAATCCCTTTGTGCTGATAGCCTGATTTCAGACATCCATCGCTGTTTTCAAAAAATCCCGGATCCAAGAAATCTCACTGATAGAGCATCGATCTCATTCTCCGATGTCTTAATGTCCGGTCTCGCTGTTTTCGGTCTAAAATTCCCCTCCTTGCTCAAA
>JAJXYX010000012.1 GCA_021780355.1 bacterium
GATGATCGATCGCCTCGATCGATCATCAAACGCAAGTGATCAACTGGAAACGCGAAGCGTTGGAAGGCGATAGGGACTTAAATCCAAAGAAACTGAAAAGTCGAAGAAAACTATAAACTATAGAAGGACGAAGTCCTTTAATGGGGTTTGGGGCGAAGCCCCGATATACCCAACGTGATTCAAAATTTGGCTGCTAGGCGGGATTGAAAGCTGCCAAAAATCGATTCTTACAAAGGGGGGTAGTATTAAATCAATACTACCCCCCTTTGTAAGAATCGATTTTTGGCGCTTTGAATCCGCCTAGCGGCCAAATTTTGAATCACGTTGGGTATAGCTAAAACTCGCAAAATCAGTTGCATTATTGGTTCAAACTTCATAAACTGAACTACATGTTTACTTACGACCGAAAGAGAATCCGTAACTTTTCTATTATTGCGCACATTGACCATGGCAAGTCGACGCTGGCTGACCGTTTATTGGAGCTGACACACACTGTTGAAGCGAGGGAGATGCAAGAGCAGTACCTCGACAACATGGACTTGGAGAGGGAAAGGGGCATTACGATTAAGGCTCGCCCTGTTACGATGTATTACCAGGCAAACGATGGGCAGATCTATCAAATCAATCTGATCGATACGCCGGGGCATGTGGATTTTGCCTACGAGGTGTCGAGATCCCTTTCTGCTTGCGAAGGAGCTCTTTTGGTGGTCGATGCGGTCCAGGGCGTGCAGGCGCAGACGCTGGCGAACGTCCATTTGGCTGTTGAAAGAAATTTAGAAATTTTGCCTGTCATCAATAAAATCGATTTACCGGCAGCGGATCCAGAGAGCGTCAAGAAACAAATTGAAGAGGTCATCGGGATCGACGCTTCGCATGCCGTGCTGATCTCTGCAAAAGCCAATATTGGGATCGCTCCTGTATTAGAAAGAATTTTAACTGACGTCCCTCCGCCGAAAGAACCGGAGGATTCGCTGCTTAGAGCTTTAGTTTTTGATTCGCACTATGATCCTTATCGAGGGGTCATGGTCTATGTCCGCATTGTTAGCGGAGAGATGAGCAAAAAATCGCTCATCCGATTCATGGCGACCAACAAATCTTTTGAGATCAACGAAGTGGGCGTTTTCACTCCGAACGAGAAGCCTACCGATGTGTTGAGACCTGGGGAAGTAGGTTATTTTGTTGCGAATATTAAGAATACGGCCGATGTAAAAATTGGCGATACGGTGACGATGCATAAAATGCCGGCGCCGACTCCCCTGCCTGGATTTAAAGTGATTTCTCCCGTTGTGTTTGCGGGCATTTACCCCATCGATTCTTCCGATTTTGAAGCGGTCAGAGACGCTCTTTTAAAACTGCAGCTGAATGATTCCGCCTTGCATGTGGAACAAGAGAGCAGCTTGGCTTTAGGATTTGGATTCCGATGCGGTTTTTTGGGCTTACTTCACTTAGAGATTGTGTTTGAAAGACTGACGAGAGAATTCGATCTTGCGATCATTACAACGGCGCCTTCTGTCATCTATCGAGTAACGCTCAATAATGGAGACGTCCTTTCCGTAGATAATCCGGCTCGCTACCCAGATCAGGTCATGGTTGATTTCGTCGAAGAACCTTGGGTCAAAGTGCATATCATGACGCCGACCGATTATTTGGGCGCCATCATGAGTCTGACCATGGATAAGCGAGGCGAACTGCTTAAAACCGAGACCATGAGCGCAACACATTTGCTGCTCACCTATCGTCTCCCCATGAACGAGATCATCACCGACTTTAATGACAAACTCAAGTCTGTGACAAGAGGTTACGCTTCCTTCGACTACGAGACCGATGACTACGAGCAAAGCGACATCGTCAAATTAGAAATCCGAGTCAATGAAGAGCCAGTCGACGCTTTTTCATGTCTCGTGCATCGAACCAAAGCGGAAACAAAAGGCCGGGCGATTTGCGCAAAGCTCAAAGAAGTGATTCCGCAGCAGCTCTTCAAAGTCCCCGTCCAAGCGGCGATCGGAGGCAAAATCGTCGCTAGAGAAACCATCAGCGCGATCACCAAAAACGTGACCGCAAAATGCTACGGCGGCGACATCACCCGTAAACGCAAGCTCTGGGAAAAGCAGAAAGAGGGCAAGAAGAAGATGAAAGAGATCGGCAAGGTCAACATCCCTCAAAGCGCCTTCATGGACGTTCTCAAAGCAGAATAAGGCAAAAAATGGCTTGCGCCTCAATCTCCAAACCATCTAATCCGTTGCCAGAGCGGGGAGAATCTCACTTTATTAGACCTCTTTCGTAACCCCGTGCCTCTGCCTTTGCCCGTGCCCCCCCCCTTTCCGATTAACCAGTTCTCTGGGCCACCATTGTCGTCAAAGATATCGGGAAGGGGCGGGCACAGGCACAGGCACGGGGTTACGAAAGAGGTCTATTATTCCCAAAGCTTGAGGATTGTTTTGTAGCGTATCTCCTTCCGTAAAAGCATATTCTAAACATGCCCTATTTTTTTAGGAGATGAAAAATGTGCTCAGATTTTTTTTACAATCTCAGTTCGAAGGGAGCAATACAGAAAATTTTGCTATCACTTCTTCCATAATAGATAAAGGGACGCGCATGGCAAATTTGGCTTTACGTGCTTTCCAATCTAAAGAACGAATCTGATCGCAAAGAATAGCGCCCTGAATTTCGTCTTTATTAATGATCACTTCAAAAGGATAGCCTTTGATTTTACTTGTAATGGGCATAAAAAGCCCGAGTCCCGTTTTCAAGTTGTAGGAATGAGGTGAAATAGTAAGAGCAGGCCGAGTTTTTTGAATTTCTTTACCTTTTTGAGGATTAAATTCTAACCAGATAACATCCCCTTCTTTTGGTGTATATTTTACCATTCTTCGTTGCCTTTTTTGTCATCATCATGAATTGGGTGATGTTGGTTTTCTGATGTAATTTCATTTAGCATAGAATCTAAACAATATTTAGGAGGCTGAATAACAATTCTACCTTGATCAATTTCAAGAGTGACAGCACTTCCTTGATGTAGGTTCAATCGTTTCGCTAATTGTGATGGTATGCGGAGTCCCAAGCTGTTACCCCACTTTTGTATATAAGCCTGCATAAGCCCTCCAAAGGTATATACTTAGTATATACATTCTGGATATATATATCTACAAATTTTCATATTTCAAACATTAGAAAAGCATCGAAAAATGGCGCAACCTACTGAATAACAATAAGATAGAAATCAATTCTATACCGTTCGTGACTCAAGAATCGGCTATTGGACGGGTTCAATAGCCGATTCTTGAGTCACGAACGGTATAAAGCCGATCAGAGGTTTGGGTATCGAACTTTCCTCATTAGCAAGATCCCCAAAAAGCGATTCTTTATACGTTATAAGTACTCGAGCTCACATCGCCG
The DNA here is from genome assembly GCA_021780355.1 of bacterium. Taxonomy (GTDB): domain Bacteria; phylum Chlamydiota; class Chlamydiia; order Chlamydiales; family SM23-39; genus SZAS-17. The sequence goes on from JAJXYX010000012.1 coordinate 3,397, forward strand.
CCTCGTCCGGTCCAGTTTGTATGGAAAAACTGGCCGCGAGGCTTGTCGGTTCTCTCATAGGTATGAGCTCCAAAAAAATCCCTTTGCGCTTGCAAGAGATTAGCTGGCGAAGCCGCCGTTCTATATCCATCAAAAAAAGAGAGCGCGGTTCCAAAGCAAGGCAAAGCAATTCCCATTAAAGCTCCGCTAGAAACAACTTGCCGCCAAGAAGGAATGCAGCGAGTCACCTCCCCTTCAAAAAAGGGATCTAGCAAGAGACTTTTCAACTGAGCGTTTTTATCATAGGCTTGCTTGATTTTGCCCAAAAACTTACTGCGGATAATGCAGCCGCCTCGCCACATGAGCGCGATCGATCCGAAATTGAGCTTCCATTGATGCTCTTCCGACGCCGCTTTCATGAGCATAAATCCTTGCGCGTAACTAATGATCTTCGAGGCATAAAGAGCTTCTGCAATCTGCTTGCAAAACAGCGTCTTATCAGCAGGTTTTACGTGCTTTTGATCTGGATAGATCTTACTCGCCTCAACTCTCTCCTCTTTCAAAGAAGAAAGGCATCTTGCAAACACAGCCTCTCCGATCAGAGTCAGCGGCATCCCTCGATCCAAAGCGTCGATCCCCGTCCATTTCCCAGTTCCCTTCTGTCCTGCTACATCCAAAATCTTTCCAAGAAGCGGCTTGCCATCCGTATCTTTCTTTGCAAAAATCTCCGCCGTAATCTCAATCAGATAGCTATCCAAAGCCCCTTTATTCCATTCAGAAAAAGTATGAGCCAGCTCTTCATGCGTAAGCCCTCCACCCCTTCTCAATAAATCGTACGCTTCGCAAATGAGCTGCATATCGCCATACTCAATTCCGTTATGCACCATCTTGACGTAATGGCCAGCTCCTCCGTCTCCTACCCAATCGCAGCAAGGCTCTCCATCATCCGACTTCGCGGCAATCGCTTGAAAAATCGGTTTCACATGGGGCCAAGCCTCCGGATTTCCTCCAGGCATAATGGAAGGGCCATGTCTCGCTCCCTCCTCCCCTCCAGAAATCCCCGCGCCAACAAATAAAATCCCTTTCCCCTTCAACTCCTCATAGCGTCTCTGACTATCGGGAAAATGGCTGTTGCCTCCATCAATCACAATATCGCCAGGTTCTAAAAACGGCATCAGCTGCTCAATCAGTTCATCCACAGCCTCGCCCGCCTTCACCATCAGCATCACTCTTCTCGGCCGCTTTAAACTCGCAACAAACACTTTGAGCTCATGCGATCCACCAATCGTCTTCCCCTTAGCCGGCCCTTTTAAAAACTCATCCACCTTCGAAAACGTTCGGTTGTACACCTCAACCACAAACCCATGGTCCGCCATGTTCAAAACCAGGTTCTGGCCCATGACAGCCAATCCAATCAATCCAATATCAGCCTTCGCTTGCACCATCGCTAACTCCTATTGTAACCTACACAAGTTTCAGATATACTTTCCCTCTCACGTCCTCGTAGCTCAGCGGATAGAGCGGTCGCCTCCTAAGCGACAGGCCGCGGGTTCGACTCTCGCCGAGGACACATTCGCTCTCTCGCCTTCTCGGGGCTTCGCCTAAGAACCTATCCAAGTAAAACGCTTCGCCGATTTTGGGGATTATTTTGGCCGATTTTTGATTCTTTTTGCAGGGGTAGTATACGAAGTTGATACAACCCCTGCAAAAAGAATCAAAAATCAGCTCAAAAGAACCCCAAAAGCGATGAAGCCTTTTACTTGGATAGGTTCCAACCCCACCAAAGGACTTCGTCCTTTGGAAACCTATTTCTTTTTCTATAAATCATCTTCCGCAGCGGAAGATGATGCAATAAAAAACAAACAGGAGTCCAGAGGACGTTAGTCCTTTGGCGGGGTGTGGGGTAGAGCCCCACATAATAAGACTGACGTATTATTGCCTGCGCAATTTGCTTCGCTTCATGCCGTAGGCGAAATAGATCAAAAGTCCTAATGATAGCCAGCCTAGCAGAACAGCCCAACTTGCTAAAGGGAAAAAGAGCATTTGACCAAGACATGCGACCATACCGATGAAAGGAATGTAAGGAACAAGAGGCACTTTGAATCCTCGTTTCATTTCTGGATGCATGTAACGGAGAAGCAAGACGCCAAGACAGACCATGGCGAAGATAAAGAGGGTCGACATAGAAACGAGCTGACCCAATGCATTGACAGGGAAAAGCCCTGAAATGACCATGCCAATTAAGCAAGTGATAATGGAGGTGAACACCGGCGTGCGGGACACTTTGTTGATCCGACAAAATGCATGCGGGATCAGTCCATCTCTGCTCATCGCTAAAAAGATGCGGGTCTGCGCAAGAAGCTGCACAAGAACAACAGAGGCTAGCCCTGCAATAATAGCGAGCTTCACAAGAAATTTTACCCCTACGAATTTTGAAGCAGTCACATCCAAAGCAACCGACATCGGATCAGGCACGCCAAGCAATGTGTAGCTGACTACGCCAGTGAGCACGAGCGAGACGAGAATGTAAGCCAATGTACAGATGAAAAGAGAACCCAAAATTCCTTTCGGCACATCTTTTTGAGGATTCACTGCATCTTGAGAAAGAGTCGCTACTGTGTCAAAACCTAAATAAGCAAAAAAGAGCAAACCAGCTGCACGAAACGTACCGCTCAAACCAAATTCTCCGAATACACCTGTATTTTCAGGAATGAAGGGAAGCCAGTTGTCCGATTGAATGTAGGGAATGCCCAAAATAATGAAAAGAATCACTGTTGCGAGTTTAATGAATACCATCGCATGATTGAAACGAGCAGCAGCACGGATCCCTACAGAGATCAACACACCTACCATCGTCACCAAAATCACCGCAGGAAGATTGATGAGGGCGCCACTCAACCCCCAACTCTCGCTAAATACAAGAGGCGCCTGAGTAAATTTCTCAGACAAAGGCAATCCAAAATCTCTCAATAAATTAGAAAAATAACCAGACCAGCCAACAGCCACCGCAGACGATGAAAAAATATATTGGGCCGTCGCGCACCAGCCAACAATCCAAGCAGGAAATTCACCCATCGCAATATAAGCATACGAATACGAGCCCCCAGAAATCGGTATCATCGAAGAAAGCTCTGCATAACAAAGGCCCGCAAAGGCGCAGACTATGGCTGCAATAATAAAGGATAAAACAATCGAAGGACCCGCGTACTCGGCCGCCGCTTGGCCCGTAATCACAAAAATCCCTGCTCCAATAATCGCCCCAATTCCAATAGAAACCAGGTGAAATGCCTTCAAGTGCCGCTTCAGTCCATGAGATTCTTCCTCGCCTTCTACAGCTTCGGACCTCATCGATTTTCTAATAAATAGTCCTTTCTTCATCAATTATTTCCTGTAAAATCATTAAACAATAAGAATGACATATTACAAAGTTCCTTGCAACACCAAATCCCCCCCAAATTAAAATCACTCCCTCCCGCAGGGCTCCGCCCCGCACCTTAGCCATTGGACTGGCGTCCTGCTATGTGAATTCGTCAAGCCATAATTGTTTCTCCAGCTGTCGAGCCTCTCTAGCTTGTTAGACCAATGGTTACGACTCTAAACGACCTTTAAATCTCTTTAAGGTCTACCTGC
>JAJXYX010000090.1 GCA_021780355.1 bacterium
TTGATGATCGATCGCCTCGATCGATCATCAAACGCAAGTGATCAACTGGAAACGCGAAGCGTTGGAAGGCGATAGGGACTTAAATCCAAAGAAACTGAAAAGTCGAAGAAAACTATAAACTATAGGGCCAAAGGACGGAGTCCTTTGGCAGGGTATGGGACGGAGTCCCATCTGTCTTATATTTCTCTTTTTCGTATACTCTTCAATGATGAATAAGATTTTTTGTTTTCTTTTTTTCTTTGCAGGAGCTCTTTGGGGCTATGATGCTGATGTGGCTTGCAAAGATGATCGGGAAGTGACGGTGGATTTACGCAATCCTGTGTATCGCGATGGGGTGCTATCTACGGAAGAGGGCGGAGTGGTGAGGGGCTCTGAGCTGAGGATTCAGGCGAGGAAGATTGCGTATGTGAAGGAACGAGATGTGCACCGCTTGGAGGCGGAGGGCGATTTGATGATCCAGTACAAAGAAAAGGTGTATGTGGGATCTAGACTGGAATTTGATTTTACGAAGCAGACGGGGACGGTCTATGAAGGAAAGACGTTTGCTAAGATGTGGTATTTGGGGAGTGAAGAGATCCATTTGAAGGCTGACGGGAGCTATGAAGCGAGACATGTGACGATTACGACGTGTGAAAATGCGGAGAGCTCTTGGGATTTGCATGCGGGGAAAGTTCATGTGCTAAAAAACGATCTTATGTCTGCTAAGAAAGTGAGATTTCGTTTTTTTCGGATCCCTTTTTTGTGGTTTCCCTCATTTAAAATGAGTTTAAAGAAGTTTAAGGAGCCGGTTTTTCGCTACTCGGTGCGCTGGGATAAAGGGCCGAGGCTGATGGCTCGCTATCAGTTGTATTCTTGGCAGGATTTTGCATTGTATGGGCGGCTGCAATACCGCTGGGGGAAAGGATGGGGCGGAGCGCTGGAGACCGAGTATTTCCCTGAAAATTGCCCGACAACCTTTGTCACAAGAAGCTATATAGCTACCGATCGGCTAGATAACGCGAACAATATTTTACAGCGCTACCGCGTGCAAGGAGCTTATCATACAGAAAGCGAAGACGGGCAAACGAAAGCAGATCTTAGCTGGGATAAATATAGCGACACACGGATGCCGGACGATTTTAAAAGCGAAGATTTTGAAGTCAATCCAGCCAAGATTACACAGCTTTTGGTTAAACATCAAAATGATGATTGGATGGCCTCTTTCAAAGTGCGCCCAAGGCTCAACCCTTTTGAATCGATCAAACAAGATCTGCCTACACTATATGGGATAGCGAGGCCAATTGATTTAGGCGGCTCTGGAGTGATTTCAGCCAATTGGATGAAGCTCTCTTATATGAATTTTGTCTATTCAAACCAGCTGGCGACGCCGCCGGCTAGAGATCCGCTGGTGGATTTTCGTTCAGCAAGATTAGACTTTCGGCCTAAATTGTATCGAGCTTTTCATGCAGGACCTTTTACCCTGACGCCTCAAGTGGGAGCGATCGGTATTTTTTATAGCAATAGCCCATCGCATGAGATGAAAAATTTGGGTCTATTACACTATAGCTTGAGACTTCATGCAAAAGGAGAGCGCTCCTTTGAAAGGCATCGGCATATTGTGGAACCTTATATTGAATATCAAGGGTTGTCGCATCCGACAGTAGGGCCAGATCAACACTATATTTTTACGATTCAAGATGGCTGGCATCAGATGAATCAGATCAAAACAGGTGTTCGTCAACTATTTTGGTCGAATAGACGTTTGTCTAGCGAACCTTCTTTAACAGCCGATCTTTACGCTAATGCATTTTTTGACGATAAGGTGATCCGTCCATTTGTTTATAAACTCTATTGCGATCTAGCCTGGCGGCTGCCATCTTTGCATATCACACTCGAAAACATTTGGAACTTTCAAAATCACATATGGGACGTGTCAAAAGCTCGAGTTAAGTGGACGATCAGTGAACATGCTGCTTTTACTTTTGAAGCGCGCTACCGCTCCAGATACGATTGGCGGAAAGCCGATCATGAAAATTTCATCTTAGATGTCACTCGGCCTTATGAAGAGCTGCTCTCATCTCCTATTTCCGATCGGCGCATTACCCTTCTTGGCAAATGTTTTGTCCGTTTCACCCCTTTTTGGGAATGCGAAATCGCCTCTCATCATGGATTTTACCGACTAACTCAAGAGCCTTATAATGAATTCAACATCAACCTCTTTACTTGGATCTCGTCCCATTGGAAACTGCGGGTCACTTACCGCTACACAGACCAACATCCGCATAATCACTTTGACTTAGGCCTCAATCTCGTGAGGAAATAATGCGCTTGATGCTTTGCTTTTTAGCTCTATTTGCGCTGGGATTTTTTTTGCTTGCAAAACAGCCTATCGACACCTCTTTGCCTTTTTTTTTAGAAAAGCAAATCGCTCAAGATTTGGGCCGCCCCTCTTTTAATGCCAAAGAGGTAGAGTCTTCTTGGGAGCGGGTAAAAGATCTGGGCCCTTTTCTTCGCTGCAAAATCGTGCAAGGAAAGCTCTATATCCAATCTAGCAGAGAGACAAAAAACAACGCGCGCTATTGGATCGTTAGAAACGCGTTGGAAACCTTGATCCGAACGAAACAATTACTTACTTTAGATTGCATTATTTCTCTGCTAGATAGCTTTAATGGCATAGAGAGCTCAGTTCCTATTTTCACGTTTTCAGCAAGAGAAGATGCTGTCAATATCGCCCTCATTCCCGATTGCGAAGCTCTCAATCCCATCGATCGAAGCTACATGGTGAAATCAATGCAAAAAGCCTCTCAAAAATACCCTTGGAATACAAAGAGGTCGGTCATTTTTTGGAGAGGAACTCCGACTGGCTTGGATGAATCAATCCATATCGAAACAAGATCCTGGCTTAATCCACGGCATAAGCTTGTTCAAATGTCGCTCGATCACCCCTCTTGGATTCAAGCAGAGTTTTCTTATACCTACCGAAGCTCCGATTACCAAAAAAATGGAGAAGGAAAACTGCCCGTTTCAAGCCCCGCCTATTGGGAAGGGATTTTGCCTGTTTCAGCCCCTGTCCACCCAAAGGATCACCTCCTCTATCGATACCTCATCGACATCGATGGCTATTCGTGCTGTTTTTCTAGAACTTTTTGGATTCTCCTTTCCAATTCGGTTCTTTTTAAACAAGTCAGTAAAAACAGGCAATGGTTTTACCAAGGCCTTGAACCTTATGTCCATTTTTTACCCGTAAAAGAAGATCTTTCCGATCTTCAGCAGCAAGTTCTTTGGTGTCTTGAACATGAAGAAGAGAGTTTTACCGTAAGCCAAAACGCCACACAATTTGCTCTAGCTTATCTTTGCTATGAAAAAAATCTAGGGTATTTGCTGAGATCGCTGCAAACCTACAACAGCTTATATAAAGGCCAACCCGCGTTAAGCCAAGCTGACGAAAGGGACTTAGGGTATCACTTTCGATGGATGTGGCATAAAGGGAAAAGATATATAAAAAAATTCACAAAGCTGCCCGTCGCCGAATTATACCGTTCGTAACTCAAGAATCGGCTATTGGACGGGAGATCGCTGCCAAAAATCGATTGCGGCAAAGTGGGCGAGTATGAGGCAATACAACCCACTTTGCCGCAATCGATTTTTGGCGCTTTGAACCCGTCCAATAGCCGATTCTTGAGTTACGAACGGTATATCTCGTTTATGACTTGCTAACTTCAGCCTTCTTTGGGTTACGGGGAAATAAACTCAATCCAAGCAAAAAGATCAAGCCTAAAATACATTTTGTCATAAGGCCGGATGCTAAAAAACCAGACCCTATGCCCGTTACCAAGAAAAATAGCGTAGCGCTAAAAAAAATGAATATACTAGAGGCTACGGCAGCTATAACCTTTCTGAGCGACAGCTCCCCTTTCCAGGTGTTTGTGGTTTGATCATAGGACCCTATGATCTGCCCATGTCGATCAGTTTTTAGCAAACAACCAAAATAGCGAGTTTCCATCGAAACCGTTAACTTGCTGGTAGAACTAAGCGCCGAGAAAAATCCGCTACATACTTATTAGGCAATTCACCGATTTGAAAACATTTTTCCGGCATGGCATATTTTGCCAGAACGCAATTCAAAAAGGCTGTAACGCAAACGAGTTTATAAGAAACTCCGCCATAAACCGCCAAAGCCGGAAAAGCGATAAGTCCATAAGCCAAAAGGAGTCCCGCTACCGCTGCAGCTGTAACCTTCCACAAATCTATGTCCCCTCTCCAAGTCCTTTTCTCGTGGTCGTAAGTTCCTTGAATTTGCCCATACCGGTCTGTTTTCAATAAAAAACTAAAACGTCCTGTTTCTATTTTCATAAAAAAATCCTTAAAAAGCAGATTAATCACAGACAATATACTTGAGAAATCAAATTAAATCAACTTCAAATAAAATGTATTAGATAAACAATTTTATTCAACAGAGATTAACGTTTTATTTTGATTTTACGTAAAAAGGGATCTAACCGATTACGTTCATTCGAAGAGATGCGGTCAATAATCAAAGTGCCGTTGAGGTGGTCATTTTCATGCATGAACACACGGGCGCGGAAATCTTTTAGATCTTCTTCTACAAATTCCCCTTTTAGAGTCTGATAGCGGACATGGATGTTTGAGGGTCGAGCAACCTCCACTTCAATCTTTGGCAGGGAAAGACATCCCTCTAGAGCTGTCTCCATTTTTTTTGAGGGGTTGGAAAAGACAGGATTGATCACCACTTCTGGGGAAGAAAAAACATAGTCCCCAGAGTCGTCGAGGATCTCGTCTCTTAAGACAAAAAGTCGGAGAGAACGGCCCACTTGAGGAGCCGCCAGCCCCACGCCGTTATTCGCTTTCATCATCGTGTCGATCATATCGGAAGCTAACTGCTCAATTTCAGGAGTGATCTCTTCAATCAGCGCCGCTTTGCGGCGCAAAACTGGGTCTCCGTATACAACAATAGGCAAAGCCATTATTCCTCTGCAGCCTTTTCAAGTTGATGAGACATCGCAGGCGTCATCTGAGCTCGACCTAAAGAGGAAGACCAAAAAGAGAGGCATAAGCAGCTGACGAGAAAAATACCAGCGGCGTAGGCAGTAAAGCGCTTTAACACTTCAGCAGTCGAAGTTCCAAACAAAGAATCTCCCGAATCCCCGCCAAAAGAGGCTCCCAGCCCCAAACTCTTTGCTTCTTGGATCAAAATCGCAAAACAAAGAATCAAGCAAACCAATAGAAATAAAAATAAAAAAATATAAAAAAGAACAGTCATTTTACACTCTCGCTATTCAAGACAATTTCAGAAAAAGTTTTTGGGTCAAGAGACGCTCCTCCGACCAATACACCGTCAATATCGGGTTGCTCAATCAGATGCGTTACGGTATCTGGTTTCACAGAGCCTCCGTACAAAATAGGAATCAGCTCAGCCGTCTCCTCTCCATAAAGCTCAGCAATGCATTGACGGCAGAAAGCATGCGCGCTTTCTGCTATTTCAGCCGTCGCGCTTTTCCCTGTACCGATAGCCCAAACAGGCTCATAAGCCAAAACGACTTGTTTCATGCTCTCTTCATCAAGAGAGGCTAGGCACTCTGCAATCTGTTTTTTTAACACATCTTCCGTCAGCCTCTCTTCTCTTTCTTGCGCGTCCTCGCCGACGCAGACAATCGGGCGCAAGCCATCTTTCAAGGCCCGCTGGATTTTTTTATGGATAAAAGCGTCCGTTTCTCCAAAAAGGCGGCGTCTTTCAGAATGGCCTAAAATCACAAACTCGGCTCCCGCCTCTTTTAGCATGAGGGCCGCAATTTCTCCCGTAAAAGCCCCTTCCTGCGCGTCGTTCATATTTTGTGCGCCGACGACAAGATGGGTCCCTTTCGCTGCGCGGGCGGCTGGATGGATCGATGTAAAGGGAACGGCTAAATAAACAGATATCGAAGACGTCTTTGCAGCGGGATCCAACTCGTCGATGTAATCGGCTGCTTGCTGAGCTGTTTTATACATCTTCCAATTCCCAACGACATAAATTCCCCGCGACATGCATCACCAAAATTTTATAGGAATCATACTATACATCTAACTCCCTCAGCAAGGAAAAAATCCGCGAAGAAAAAATAGGTATTTTTTTATTTCAAATAATTTTTAATTTAATTTAATATGAAACTTCAAGAAACAGTTAATTTGGTTAATTCATGAAAAATAAAACTATATGTTTAAACATGATCGTTAAAAACGAAAGCGCAGTCATCAGAAGATCGATCGGCTCCATCAAGCATAAGATCGATTACTGGGTCATCGTCGACACCGGATCGAGCGACGGAACTCAGCAAATCATCCAAGACTTTTTAAAAGACATCCCAGGAGAGTTGCACGAGAGACCTTGGGTCAACATTGAAAAGAGTCGAAATGAAGCGCTCGAGCTCGCCCGAAACCATTGCGATTACATTTTGGTCATCGACGCCGATGAAGAGTGGGTTTTTTCAAAAGATTTCCAAAAAAACAAGCTGAACAAAGATTTTTATGTCGTTCATAGCCGAGATCAAAATATTGATCTGCACCGTATTTCTCTCATCAAATCTGAATTACGATGGAAATGGAAAGGAGTGATTCATGAAGAGCTGCAATGCGCCGATCCTACATCCGGAGGACTTTTAGAAGGGATCGTCAATCACGGATGGAAACGAGACGGCCATCAAAATGCGGATCCTAAACGCTACTACAAAGACGCGGCAGCTTTAGAAAAAGCGTTGGAAGAAGATCCCACAAATGCCCGCTATGTCTTTTTTTTAGCGCAAAGCTACGGCGCCGCGAAAGAGCTCGATCTCGCTTTGAGATATTATAAAAAAAGAGCAGAGATGGGAGGCTATCAGCCCGAGGTATTTTGGTCCCTATTTTCTATTGGATGTCTTCAAGAGGATTTAAAAATGGATGAACAGATGATCATCCAAAGTTATTGTAAAGCTTTCGAATACGATTCGACCCGCGCAGAGCCTCTACATCATCTCGCCTCCTTCTATCATCAGCGAAACAACCATGCACTGGCTTACATTTTAGCAAAATTCGCTCTCAATCTTCCCTCTCCATCCGGCCTGCATTACGTTCTAAGAGCCGTCTACGATTACTCTCTTCTTTTCATCTACGCCTGCTCCGCCCACTGCATTCATCAGCATGAAGAAGCGAAAAAAAGCTACCGCACGCTTCTCGCGAAATCTCATTTGCCCGAGCAAATCAAACATATCGTTCAACACAATCTGAACTTACTGAGCCGCTAACATGAAAACAATCTGCCTTAATATGATCGTCCGCAACGAAAGCCGCGTCATCCTCCGATCTCTCGCCTCCGTAAAACCCAAAATTGATTATTGGGTGATCGTGGATACTGGGTCAACAGACGGAACCCAAGAAATTATTCGAGAATTCATGAAAGACCTCCCCGGCGAGCTTCACGAAAAACCTTGGATTGATTTCGAGCACAATCGAAATGAAGCTCTAGCTCTTGCTCTCAATAAAGCCGACTACTTGCTTTTTTTAGACGCCGACGAAGAGTGGGTCATCTCTAACGATTTTGATAAAAACGAGCTGCACAGAGATTTTTATGCTGTGCGCAACCGAGATCTAAATGTCGATTTGCACCGAATCGGCCTCATCAATGCCAGACTCCCTTGGTATTGGGAGGGCGTCTTACACGAAGAAATCCGCTCTCCCCTCGAGGTCAAAGGAGAGGTTTTAGAAGGCGTCATTAACTACGGTCTTCCAAGAGATGGGCATAGAGCTCAAGATCCTATCCGCTACAAAAAAGACGCCGAAGTATTAGAAAAAGCCCTCCTTAAAGATCCCGACAACGCGCGCTATGTCTTTTTCCTAGCGCAAAGCTACGGCGCCGCCGGAGATCTCGCCTCTTCTCTCAAATACTATGAAAAAAGGGCCGAGATGGGAGGGTTCCCCCCAGATGTCTTCTGGTCTCTTTTTACCATAGGGTGCATCCGAGAAGATTTGCATATGGATGACAAGCTGATTCTAGACGCTTATTGCAAAGCTTACGCCCTCGACTCCACAAGAGCAGAACCCCTCCACCACCTCGCCGGCTTCTACCAAAAAAAAGGCTTCCCCCTCCTCGCCTACATCCTCGCCAAAACCGCCCTAGAACTCCCCCCCCCCTGCTCTTTAGCCTACGTCTTAAGAGAAGTGCACGACTACTCCCTCCTCCTCAAATTCGCCTGCGCCGCCCACTCTCTCAAAAAATTCGACGAGGCCAAAGAAGCCTACCAACAACTCCTCAAAGTCCCCAACCTCCCCCCCGACGCCTTAACCGTCGTCCAACACAATTTGAGGCTCCTCTCCTAATCTATACCGTTCGTGACTCAAGAATCGGCTATTGGACGGGATTGAAAGCTGCCAAAAATCGCGTGCGGCAAAGTGGGCTAGTATGAGGCAATACAACCCACTTTGCCGCATACGATTTTTGGCGCTTTGAACCCATCCAATAGCCAATTCTTGAGTTACGAACGGTATACTTTCCCCTTGAAATCCCTCAAATATCCTATTATCCTAAACGTTCAATCTCGCGGGGCTCCGCCCCACACCCCGCCAGAGGACGCAGTCCTTTGGCGGGGTGTGGGGCGAAGCCCCGCCGAACAGCGGACACAGAATGGAACAAGTGAGAATTTTTACGGTGACTGAGCTGACGACGGCGATTAAGGCTGTGTTGGAGCCGCCGTTTCGTGGGATTTGCGTGCAGGGGGAGATCAGTAATTTTAAGCTGCAGACGTCGGGGCATTTGTATTTTAATTTAAAAGATGGCGGAGCGCAGGTATCAGCGGTTTTATTTAAGGGGAGCGCATCACAGCTGAGCCGGATGCCCAAGGAGGGGGACCAAGTGATCGCGAAAGGAGAGCTGAGTTTGTATGCGCCGCGGGGGAGTTATCAGCTTGTTGTTCGAGAACTGCAGTTTCAGGGAGTTGGCGAACTGCTCATGAAGCTGCATCAGTTGAAGGAAAAGCTGCAGAAAATGGGATGGTTCGATGCGGCGAGGAAGAAGAGACTGCCTCAGCTGCCGAAACGAATTGGGGTGATCACGAGTCCGACGGGGGCTGTGATCCAAGATATTTTGCATATTTTAACGAGACGATTTTCTGGATTTCATGTCGTGCTCAACCCGGTTAAAGTGCAAGGAGAAGGAGCGGCAGAGGAGATTGCAAAAGCGATTGAGGAGTGCAACCGATATGAAGTGGCGGACGTTCTGATTGTGGGAAGAGGGGGAGGAAGCATCGAAGATTTGTGGGCGTTTAATGAAGAGATCGTCGCAAAGGCTATTTTTGCATCGAAGATTCCGATTATTTCAGCGGTTGGGCATGAAACTGATTTTACGATTGCCGACTGGGTGGCCGATGTAAGGGCTCCTACCCCATCTGCTGCGGCTGAAATCGTCATCAAAGATAAGGCGAGTTTATTTACCTATTTAGGCCATGTGCAGACGAGCTCTTCGCAGAGGATCGGACACCAGGTAACGCAATACAGAGAAAAATTGCGCACGCTGCAAAGACATCCCTTTTTCTCATCGCCTTATGCCATGCTCGCTCAGCCTATTCAGCAAGTGGATAACCTCCGCGTCGATTTGGACCTGGCTCTCGAGCAGAAAATGGGGCAATATAAAGCAAAACTCGAATCATTTGCTAAACAACTCGAGCTCTTAAAACCATCCAGCCGCATCGCCCAAATGAAAGAGAAAATGATGAGCTTGAAAGGACAAATCGGGTCTAGCTTAGAACATTATTTATCTCTTAAAAAAGAGCGTTTCGATCCGGCCGTTTGGCAAGAGTCGCTTGCCAGATACATGATGCAGGCTGTGGCCCAAAAAAAAGAAAGGCTCATGCGCTCGGCTGAACATTTACGCTGCCTTAACCCAAATAATCTCTTACAAAAAGGCTACACCATGATCTTTTCGGAAAAGGGGGATTCAGTTATCCTTTCAGCAAAAGATTTGCCCCCGCATACCCCTTTCCGCGTTCGTTTCCACGACGGGCATGTGGCGGCTGTAGCTAAAGAGGAATGACCCCATGACGCATGAAACGATCTCGTTTGAAAAAGCCTTTGAGAGGCTTGAACAAATCCTTGTAATGATGAACGAAGGAAAAACCCCTTTGGAAGAATCTCTGACTTTGTTTGAAGAAGCAGAAAAACTGATCCGAACCTGCACAGGAAAGCTAAATCAGGCCGAACAAAAAATCGACATGCTGATTAAAGGGAGAAATGGGGAAATCGCGCTTGACGCCAACCAAAAACCCCGATTGGAACCGTATGGACAAGGCGCGGCGACTCCCGCAGCCGCGGCCCCCTACCGAGCTCCTGCGGCCCAGCCGAAACCCACTCCCGCTTCCCCCTCTATGGATGAGCTGCCATTTTGACGTCCCATCTGCGTTCCATCACGGGGCCTCAGGATCTCAAAGGCCTCTCTTATTCCCAGCTCAACGAACTGGCAGCCGAAATCCGCCAGCGGATTTTAGAAGTCTTATCCGTGCATGGAGGACATCTTTCATCGAATTTGGGAATCGTTGAACTCACGATCGCTTTGCATAAAACCTTTCAATCCCCTGAAGACCGATTCATTTTCGATGTCAGTCATCAGACCTACCCCCATAAACTGCTCACTGGACGCAATGCTCTTTTTCCCAAACTGCGGCAGTATAAGGGACTTTGCGGATTTGCCCACCCCAAAGAATCAGAGCATGACCATTTTTTCTCAGGTCATGCGGGAACGGCCTTTTCACTTGCTTTAGGAGCAGCTAAATCGAGAGATCTGCAAGGAAAAAAACACCATGTGCTCCCTATTTTAGGCGACGCCTCTTTAACCTGCGGACTCACGCTGGAAGCGCTCAACAACGTTCCTAAAGATTTACAAAATTTCATCGCGGTGTTGAACGATAATGCCATGTCAATTTCTCAAAACGTGGGCAATATTAAACATATCTTAAGCCGACTCCTCAGCAATCCCACATCAAACCGCCTGTATGGAGAAATCCAACATATTTTGGGGCCCAAATGGGGCAAGCTCAGCCAAAAAATGACAGAGTCTCTAAAAAATCTCGTAAGCCCCGCCACTTTTTTCGAAGAATTCGGCCTTGCGTATGTAGGACCTATCGACGGCCATAACATCAAACAGCTCGTCGACACGTTGGAGGCCTTAAAAACTTCGGCCCGCCCTGTTTTGCTGCATGTCATGACCGTTAAAGGCAAAGGCATGCCAATGGCGATTGCCAACCCGACGCCGTATCATGGTGTAAAACCTTTTGATCTTTGCAGCGGAAAATTTATCCCATCGAGCAATCCCAAGCCTACATTTCCTAAAATTTTTGGACGCCATCTGCTTGAAATGGCCCACAATGACCCTTCTGTCGTCTGCATTACTCCCGCCATGCCTGCCGGATCTTGTTTAGACGAATTCATGCAAGCCTATCCCGACCGCTGCATCGATGTCGGCATCGCCGAAGGGCATGCAGTCACGTATGCAGGAGGAATAGGCCACGGCCGCGAGCTAAAAGTCTTTGCCTGCATCTACGCGACATTTTTCCAGCGCGCGCTAGACAATCTTTTTCAAGACGTTTGCATGCAGGAAATTCCTGTCGTTTTCGCCCTCGACCGCTCGTTTCTCTCCGGCCCTGACGGCAGCACACATCACGGCATTTATGACATCAGTTTCCTCAACGCCATGCCGAATATGATCATTGCGCAGCCCCGAAACGGGCATGTACTGAAAGAGCTTTTGCAAAGCAGCCCTTCTTGGGGCAGACCGGCTGCGATCCGCTATCCCAATCTCGAAACGGAAGAATTTAAAGCTCCGCTCGCTTTCCGAAGCCCAGGATCTGCCGAGCTCCTCGCAGAGGGCCGCGATGTTTTGCTGATCGCTCTCGGCCATACTTGCGCAACCGCGCTTCAAGTCCGAGAGATCTTGCTAGCCCAAGGAATCGAAGCCGCAGTCCTCGATCCCGTCTTCGTCAAGCCTCTCGATGCCGATATGCTCCGCCGGCTTTTTCCTCTTTATTCTTTGGCGGCCACGATCGAGGAGCACTCTTTGCATGGAGGAATGGGGATGATCATCAATGACTTCCTCATCAAAAACCGACTTCAGCGCCTCCATATGATCAACTTTGGCGTCCCCGATATTTGGGTTCAGTTTGGAAGTAATCAGTCACTTGTGCAAGAATTAGGGTTAGATGCCAAATCCATTGCAGAGCGCATCGCACAGGAATACCATGATGATCGCCTTATTTCCCAACGAACAGAAAAAGCCCTCCTTTGAACTGGCCAGCCACATTTGCGCTTTTTTACAAGATCATGGCGTCGTCGTCGTCGCTGAAGACGAAAAAGCAGATCTCATTGGCGCTAAAGCTCTTTCTTCTGTTAATCCCGATGAAATCGAATTCCTTATCTCCATGGGAGGAGACGGCACCATCCTTCGCCTTTCCAATCGCTACGGCCATCTGAAGGCTCCCATTTTAGGAATCAACCTAGGCCACTTAGGCTTCATGGCCGATATCCCCATAGCCGATCTCTATCCCAGTCTTTCCGATCTGCTCAATGGCTCTTATACGGTAGATCACCGTCTCATCCTCGAAGGCCAGGGCCCAAATAACGAAAAACTGCAAGCCGTCAACGATATCGTCATCCACCGAGCCAAAAACTACAGCCTCATTGAACTCGCAATCCACATCGACGGGGTCTACGTCAACACCTTCGTCGCCGACGGCATCATCGTCGCTACCCCTAACGGCTCGACCGCCTACTCTCTCGCTGCCGGCGGCCCCATCCTCAGCCCGACTCTCGAAGCGCTCGTCATTACCCCGATTTGCCCCCACACCATCTCCAACCGCCCCATCGTTCTCACCTCCAATCACACCATCACCATCCAATACCTTAGCAACTACGATCCTATCGACGTCCGCGCCGATGGCCTTGAAGCCGTCCAAATCAAAAAAAATGAAACGTTTTCTATTAAACGCTCAAAGCAAACATTTAAACTCGTCAACCTACACAGACACGAGTATTTTTCCACTCTGAGATCCAAACTCAACTGGTCCGGCAAACTTCGCTGATATCGAAGCCCCCCGACTATACCCGTTCCACCTCAATCGCACCCAAAAGAACCACATTGAAAGCCTTTTTATTCGATTTAAAAGGCTTTGAATGCGGTCTTTTTGGGTGCCATTGAGGCGGAACGGGTATATATAGTGCTTCAGCTTTCTCCGGCAAAAAAAAAGAATTGCTCATGTTTTCAAAATAAGATAGACTCTCTGGCTGTAAAAAAAGGAGTCCTTTTATGGATGGATCATACCAAGTCGGACGTCCCGAGAGAGATTATCTTCAAGATACAAAAATTACCGACTGCGACTGCGGATTGTTGAAAAAAATTGCAACGGTTGCCTTCTTTATTTTAGCTGGCACTGTGATCGGAGCCCTTATCGCTACCAAGGCGATTACACTGCCCTGCGCAATTGTTTTATTTATCGCGGGGGCATCTTCAGGCCTCATTCAACTCGTCGCCTTAAGAGTCGCTCTTGTAGGAGCTTTGCTCGGCGGGACCTTCGGAGGAATCGCAGCTTGCAAAGAGCAAAAGCACTTACAAATTTGATAGACATAGTTTTATATATAGTGCTTTCGGGTGTAAGACACCCAAGATTTTTTTTAACGAAAAGATTGGGTGCCTTTCAACCGGGAGCACTATATACACGCGAAGAAAGCCAAAAAATCTGCTTTTTCCCGTATGCATAGTTCCCTAGAATCATCTCTCCTGATATACTACAAAAAAAAATCACGCGTAAATCATGAAATACATTTTCGGTCTTTTAGCCTCTCTGTTTTCTTTTTCGAGCCTTTGGGCAATGCCTTCGCAAATCATTTTAATTCGCCATGGAGAAAAAACACCTCCCGGGACGTATTTATCTTTGAAAGGCAGACAAAGAGCTGCAGCTTTAGTTCCCACCTTTTTAGGTTCACCCTCTTTGCTTCACTATGGCCCGCCTGCAGCTATATATGTGATGAAATCAGGGAAAAGCGCTCCTGCTGTCCGTTGGGCGCAAACGGTTATTTCGCTCGCTGATGAGCTCAATATCCCTTTGCAAAATCAATACAATCGAAGAGAAACAGAGCAGATGGTTAAAGAAATCCGAGAAATGGAAGAGTACGAAGGGAAAATGGTTCTGATCTGCTGGAGCCACGGAGAACTACCTTCTATAGCAGCGCAATTTGGAGCCAAAAAGGCGCCCAAAAAATGGTCTGGCGATACATATGATCGATTCTGGATTTTGACATTTGAAGAAAATGGCGAAGTGCTCTTCGAGGACCTTCCTCAAAAGCTCCTCTACGGAGATTCTGCAAAGTAATGCGTTCTTAATAAAGGCAAGGTTTTAGCTAAAAAATCCTCTTCCGAAGAATAACTTGCGGTTAGAACGGAAGAGCGAAGCGCGAGCAAAGATTCATTTTTTCGAAACTGAAAACTCGCAATTTGTTTTAGCTTATTGATCCTCGTTTTCATGGGGATTTCTTCGGAGAAATCTTGAATAAAAATCTGATAGAATCGCTCGAGAGAATCAAACGTTTTTCTCTCAGGCTCTTTTCGGATCTCATGAAAAATCCAAGGGTTCGTCACAGCTCCTCTTCCAATCATAAGACCATCGCATCTTGTTTCTTGCAGCATCCGATACGCGTCTTGGGCCGTCACAATGTCGCCGTTGCCGATAATAGGAATCGATAATGTCGACTTTGCCTCAGCAATCAGTTCCCACTTAGCTGGAGGGCCGTAGCCATCTTCTTTTGTACGGGGATGCAGCGTTAAAAAAGCAATACCGCTTTCTTGGGCCGCCAATAAATTTTCTCGAAAAAGCGACGTATCAGAAAAACCAGAGCGCATTTTTAAAGAGACAGGAATCGAAACAGCTCGCACCATAGCGCGCGCAATTTCATGTAAACGCTCGGGCGTCTTAAGCAAACTCGAACCCGCCCCTTTTCCCGTTACCGTATTGGAAGGACAGCCGCAATTCAAATCGATCCGCGGAGCGCCCCGAGCCTCCAAAGCTTGGGCCATTTGCGCCATGAGAGCAGGCTCAGAGCCCATGATTTGGGCCGCTTGAGGAATAGGATAGGTTTCATCGAATTGATAATGCTTGCTTAGACTCGGAATGTGAGCATTGCCCGGAACTCGTAGAAATTCGGTGCAGGCTTGATCGAATCCGCCAACAGACGCCATCGCCCGACGGAAACACCGGTCCCCCACCCCCTCCATAGGAGCTAGCAAAAGAACCAAACAAGAACTGCCATTAAACATTTTTTTAAAGTATAAAAGAGTTAAAGGATATGCTACACTATACTCGATGAAAGCTAAAACTGCTAAATTATATCATTGGGCCACAGAAAAAGCCAATTCAAAGCGCGCTTCGATTTGGATCGCTCTGCTTTTTTCGTTAGAAATTTTTTTATTCATCCCCCTAGACGCCGTGCTCATGTTCTTTTGCCTGCAAAATAGACAAAAAATTTTTTACTACGTATCTATCGCAGCCATAGCTTCTCTTTTGAGCGCGTGCATGGGGTATTTTTTAGGTCATTTTCTCTGGGAGTGGATAGGGCCTTATATCGTTCCCCACTTTATCTCGCTTTCTCTTTTCTCCCAAATCGGACTCCATTTTCAACAATATGAAAGCTGGGCTGTTTTCTTAGGAGCGCTTCTCCCCTTTCCTTTAAAAGCTCTTAGTTTAACGGCTGGCGTTTTCCATTTACCTCTACTTCCCTTTATCTGCTGTCTCGCCGCCGCCCGCCTGCTCCGCTTTATGATTGTCGGCGCTTCGATGGCCTTTTGGGGAGAAAAAGTCAAAACATTCATGGATCAGCATTTTCACTACATCATCATCCTAATCGCAGCCAAGCTCGCCCTTGCCCTCGGTTTTTTCTGGATCATCACACAGTCGTAACAAACTGCGTAAAAAAAAACTCTTGTTTTAATTTTCATCTTTCTTATATCTTATCCCCCTTAACAAACCCAAGGAGACAAAACATGTCTTTTCTCAACGTAACAAAAAGAATGGATTCGTTCTATCCACACACAGCTCTTCCAGCGTTCGTCCCTCTTGTTGGGCCCATTATTGCCTCACCTCTCATCAACCTCATCGCACTCATCGATTTAGCTGTGTCCAAAATTTTCTCATGCACACAGAAACTAACGCAAGAGGAACAAAGAAAACTCGATAAACATGTCAATCGATTACATACCGTCTTACGATTCCATGCCATCAATACGTTCACACTCGGAATTTTTTACTGGCGAGATCTCATTAAAAACGAATGCTGTAAAAGCTAAATAGAGCAAAACCTTCTTTCTATCGAAGAAGACGATATGTCTGCAGCGTCATTTTCGACTCTGCAGCATGGTCAATGAAGGGAGAAGGGTAAAGGCTTTTCCCCTTTTTTTCTTGGGCGTGCCACGAGTGGATCATTTCTGGCGGCAGCCCAGAAAGCTCAGGAATCCAGCGACTGATGTATTCACACTCGGGATCAAATTTCTTTTGCTGCGTCCATGGATTAAAAATCCGAAAATAGGGCTGGCTGTCACAGCCTGTGCTAGCGATCCACTGCCAGTTGCCATTATTCACGGCTGGATCGTAATCAATCAAATGCTGAGCAAAATATTTCTCCCCCCATCGCCAATCGATATGCAAGTCTTTCACTAAAAAAGAAGCGGCGATCATACGGACTCGATTATGCATAAAACCCGTCTGATTCAATTCCCTCATCCCCGCATCGACTATCGGAAAACCCGTTTTTCCCTCGCACCAAAGCCGAAAATGAGCGCGGTTATCGCTCCAAGGCAGCTTATTGAAAGCAGAACGAAAGGCCTCCCCAAACACACGTGGAGACAAATAAGCAACCGATGTAAAAAAATCCCGCCAGTATAAAGAGCGTATCAAAGCAATCTGATGGCGCCACGTCGAATACACTTCTCTAACTGAGCAGGTCGTAAATTTTAAATGAGCTGAAAGATGAGAAGTACCCTCAAGCGCCGGAAAATCTCTTTGCGCTGCATAGCTAGATACATTTTGTTTTAAAAGTTCTAACGCCGCCCTTCTTCCTCCTTGAGCCTGCTTGCGTCTTTCAGGAAGAATGCAAGAAAACAGGGACTGTTTTTCTGCAAAGGCAATCGGAACTGTAACATACTTTCCTCCCACACAACGCTGAGGTTTCGCAACAGGCAGTTCAAGAGCTGCGCGATAATAAGGGGTAAAAACAGAATACGGCTTGCCATCAGCTTTGAGCACATCAGATGGTGCGTGCAAAAGCGCATCATCGAATGAACGGAAAGCTACCTCTTTTTTTCGGCACAAAGCCTCTATGACCCGATCTCTTTTGACGCTATACGGCGTATAGTCTCGATTAAAGATCACTGCGTCGATAGACAGCTTTTCAAGACACTTTTCTACAATCTCTTCTGGCTTGCCCCGAAAAAAATAGAGCTTTCCCCCATGATCTTTCAACTGCTCTTGCAAGTCTTCGAGCGATTCGAGCATAAACTGCAAACAAGAGTCACTCCTATAGGCATTTTTCTCAATTTGTTCAGAAGTAAAAATAAATGCTGCCAACACCTCTTGAGCCTCTTTCAAAGCAAACAAAAGTCCCGTGTTGTCCTCCAACCGAAGGTCTCTTCGAAAAAGAAATAGAGCTCGCTTATATAATTTAGTCATTCCATTCAACCTCAACCAACTTTTCATCATTGGCAAACCATCTAAAACTACTCGTCAATCGAATACTCTCTTCATCAGCTTGAATCAATATCTTTGTATATCTCGGCAAATAGCTAGCATAACGGTCCAAATCAATGTTAGCTCGCCGAAAAGCTTCAAACAAAAGCCCCTTAGGATGCGGGGCATAAATCACTTCTAAACTACTGTTCAGAGAATATTTCAGGCGAGTTTTAATTTGATCCATTAAATATTTCTCAAAAATTTCAATTCTCTCTCGAGGAACCTCAGCCTCATCTTGAAAAAATCCCCCCACCATGACTCCCCGTTCAAGCAAAGTTTGATGAATCGAACCTTGATGCGCAAGGTGCTTCAAAAAAAAGGAGTAAACTTCAGCGGCATTTTTTGCAACAGTCTTTCGATTTTCTTCTGTATTCGGACAGGTGATCTGAAAATCGGGAAAAAGATAATAATAGGCAAAAGGCGGAGGCGTCATCGCCTTCTGAAAGCAAACTGGACAAGACTCTCTTCGTCTGAGCCAGGTAAAAAGACAGTCTTTATGAAAAATATGAGACCCCTTATCTTCAAAATGACCCACCGCCTCCAAATCTAAAGGCTTTGAACAGATTCCACACCCTTCTCCCACTCTCTCTGGACTCACACTCACATGATGAAAATATGCACCCGCTGCTTCAATAGCCATCTTTTCCTCCTATAAAAAAGGAAAAAACTCTACTCCTTATCCCTTTTAATTTCAACTTTTTACTTAACGACGCCCAATGAAGAGCTCCGCCCTTAACCCGCCAAGGGAACAAGTCCCCTTGGAACCCCTTTTTTATTTTTTTATCAAAAAAGAAAAGGGAGTCCAGAGGGTGCCAGCCCTTTGGCGGGTCTAGGGGCGGAGCCCTTCATTCGCAGCATTGCGCAACATTCTCAGCCATTGCGCAACATTTTCGGCCATTGCGCAACATATTCGGCCATTGCGCAACATTCAAATTGCGCAATTGGCTCTCTATAAATATACTAAATTATTCATAGCTAGGGCTTGATTATGTCGAAAAAAATCCCTCAAACCGATCTTATCTTGGATATCGTCTCTCGCTTTCCTCATGGAGCTTCGGTTGAAGAAATTCTTATTGGATTAGATCCTGCTCCTACGAGAAGAACGTTGCAGCATCGCCTCTCTTCTTTGGTCAAAAATGGCCTTCTTACAGCTGAAGGGAGAACAAAAGGGCGAAGATTTAAACTTCCCAAAACAAAAAGCTCTCAACTGCTAGAAGAAAAAAACTACATTCCCCTATCGCCGACTGCGGAATCTATCCAGTTTCAACTATCGCGTCCTCTTCAAACCAGACGCCATGTAAGTTATCAAAGAGAGTTTCTCGACCAATATCGTCCCAATACAAGCTACTATTTATCAAAGTCAACGCGGGACAAATTATTGGAACTAGGTAAAACGGATGGGCACAGGCCGGCCGGCACCTATGCCAGACAAATTTTCAATCGACTCTTGATTGACTTGTCATGGAATTCAAGCAGATTGGAGGGCAATACCTACTCTTTGCTAGAAACGGAAAGACTGCTCGAGCTAGGAGAGGCGGCTGAAGGAAAAGATCAGCGGGAAACGCAGATGATACTCAACCACAAGGCCGCGATTGAATTTTTAGTAGATTCGGCACAAGATCCAGGCATTAGCCGATACACCATTTTAAATATCCACGCCCTTTTGTCCGACGGCCTTCTCCCGGACCGGTCTTGCGGCTCTCTTCGATCCATTTCAGTGGGAATTGCTGGATCTGTCTACCTTCCACTAGATGTCCCGCAATTAATTTCTGAATGTTTTGAACAAATTTTAGATACAGCAAGGCTCATTGAAGATCCATTCGAGCAAGCCTTTTTTCTTATGGTGCATCTCCCCTATTTGCAACCCTTTGAAGATGTGAATAAAAGAGTTTCCCGCCTTTCAGCTAATCTTCCTTTAATCAGAGAAAATCTCTGCCCTCTATCCTTTATTGACGTACCGGAACAAACGTATATCAATGGACTTTTAGGAGTCTACGAATTCAATCGGATCGAACTGCTTAGCGATGTATTTGTGTGGGCCTATGAGCGCTCTAGCTCCCGCTACTCGGCTGCCCGCCAAACACTCGGAGATCCAGATCCTCTGAGGATCCGTTACCGCGATCTAAGAAAAGAGATCGTCTCTCAGATTGTTTGTAGAGGCTTGAATAAAAAATCCGCAATCGACTTCATTAAACATCAAGCAAAACAGTTTGTTTCAGAAAACGATCGAATGCGCTTTATAGAATCGATTGAAACAGAACTCATGGAACTGCATAAAGGCAACATTGCTAGATACCGCCTTCGTCCTTCAGAATATGATGAATGGAAAAAAACTTGGCGCTAGTACAGCTTGACAAAAGTTTTTGAGATAATTTCGACGTGAAAACGGTCTAAAATCGACGATCGAAAAGTGGGTTGTATTGCCTCATACTAGCCCACTTTTCGATCGTCAATTTTAGACCGTTTTCACGCCGAAATTATTCCAAAAACTTTTGTCAAGCTGTACTAAAGAAAAAAGCACTGCTGCAGGCAAACAGATAGCTTCATATTACGTTGAAAAGCCGTTCTAGCTTCTTGCACTGTGTGTTCAAGAGCTGAAAGAGAAGGAAGAGAGACCACTTTTGCCTCTTGGGGAAAAAAAGAAGCTCCTCCACCAACCGAAAGAAGCACCTGATCCCGAGCCCACATTAATAAGGTAGCAAACAACATATCGACCCGGCGATGATAAGCCACAGGGTCCTCTTCCTTAATCGGCTCCAGCAGCAATTCAATTTTATCCAGCTCGTCTGCCAAATCAGGATAAAAAACAGGCTTTGACAACAAGCCCAATAAAATCTTTTGCATCTGTAAAAAAGACGAATCCGTTGCAAGCAAAAGCGCTTTGGACGCTGATCCATGGGCCAAAGGAGCAAAATGAGAAGAGAGACCCCGAGCGGTCAAAATATCCACAATGGCTTCCGTCGCTAAAGGATGAAAATGGAGCTGAATGCATCGAGATAAAATCGTCGGTAAAATCTCTCTCGCCTGGCTTGTCAACAAGATGATCGTCGTATCGAGCGGAGGCTCTTCCAATGTTTTCAATAAAGCATTCGCGCTCGGCGCTTGCATCCTCTCCGCATCATGAATAACAAACACCTTCCTTTCCGATGCAAAAGGAGCCTCGTACACTTGATCGATACACTTTCTCAGCTCATCAATCGCATGAAGCCCGCTCTTTCCCTCCGGCCGCAAAACATGGAAATCCGGATGCTGCCCCCCACCCGCATATCCCGTCAGCAAATGCCCCGCCAATTCCCTGGCAAACAAACTCTTGCCAATCCCCTCCATGCCCTCAAAAAGCAAAGTCTGAGGAAGCCTTTCCTCTTGCAGCGCCCGGCATAAATACGCCTTGATTACTTCATTGCCATACAAAGATGTAAACACTATCCAATCTCTCCACGATGGGACTCCGTCCCATACCCTGCCAAAGGACTTTGTCCTTTGGAATCCTATTTGTTTTATATTGCCCAAGGTTCAAAGGATAAGTCTTTTCTCTCTGCATTACATTGTACACAAGCTCTCGGACATCAGCAAACTTTTTTACAAAGTTTCAGGCTATCTCTAAATTATACCGAAGAAAACCTCGTTAATTTTGACATTCATCTGAATCAAACTTACACTCCCCCAAAGCCGCCTCGGCTTTGGCTTAAACAACACTAGGAGTCCAGAGAACAAAGTCCAATGGCCAGGCGTGAGACGGAGTCCCGCTCAACACAGCATCCCATTGACGATCTCCATCGCATCCTTAAACATCTCACAAAAAAAATAATCGATAAAAAAAAATGCTTTGATAAAAGTTCCAATTCATCTTTTGCGAGAGCAACCACCATGTCGCTTACCCAATTTATTCTAAATGAATATTTTCTAAGTGCATTTTCTTTGTTATTTGGATTTACTTTTATAACACATTTTATTGTAACTACATTTATCCGCTGAAATAAAACAAAAAAAACCGATAGTTTTTTCTCATTTTACAATGATGAACTGGACCTTTCTATTTTTTATCACACCTTCTTACTTCCTTTTGATAGAAAAAAGCAAATTCATCAAAAATTCAATGAATCCTACATATTTCAGCCTACTTAATGCAGCTTTATTCGGACTGGTGTTTTATATTTTCATTCCAAAAACAATAGAATGTTACAGAAAATTCAAAAACAACTCCAGCTCTCAACACCTCTATTTTTTAATTTATTTACTGACAGCAACTTTTTACTGCCTCTCTATTCAGTTTTTCTTTTTTTACAGCCATTTTTAAAAAGATGGAGTCTTCAATAAAATTCCTCCCCCTAAACAACCAATTCTACTTTAATCGTCTCGGCTTTGGCAAAAAAACACTAGGAGTCCAGAGGACGAAGTCCTTTGGCAGGGCGCGGGACGGAGTCCCGCTCTTCGCATCAACAGAGCATCCCATTCACAGTCTCCATCGCATCCTCAAACACCTCAGCTGGCGATTTAGAGGCATCTAAAAGGCGCAGCCTGTGGGGATGGCGTTTGGCGAGGTCGTGGAAGGCTTGACGAATGGCGATGTGGAAAGAGAGAGTTTCGGCTTCGATCCGATCTTTGGAGCGCTGCTCGATGCGAGTGAGGCCGATGTGGGGATCGAGGTCGAGATAGAAGGTAAGATCGGGCTCGAGGTGTTGGGAGATGAAGGAGCAGAATTCTGAGACTTTTTCAACGCCGAGGCCGCGGGCGGCGCCTTGATACGCGATGGTGGAGTCGTTGAACCGATCGCAGAGGACGATTTTATGCTCAGCGAGGGCGGGACGGATGACTTGAGCAATGTGCTGAGCGCGAGAGGCGAGAAAGAGGGAGAGCTCTGCATAGGGAGAAAGGGTGGAGGGCTCGAGGAGGAGACGGCGAATTTCTTCGCCGAGGGGGGTGCCTCCAGGCTCTCGCGTGGTGATGAGAGGGAGTTTGCGAGAGGAGAGCTCGTGGACGATTTGCTGGATCAGCGTCGTCTTACCAGCCCCCTCGCCTCCCTCGAACGTGATGAATAGAGATCGAGACACACTTTACTCTTGCTCTGTTTCCGCTTCAGCTACCGCTTCAATTTTCTGTGCTGCGATGACGAGATCATCCTCTTCTTTTAAAGCGACGAGACGAACGCCTTGCGTAGAGCGGCCCATGACGCGCACATCGCGCATAGGAATCCTTACCGCTTGACCAGCGGACGACATGAGAAGAACGCTGTCTGAATCGGTCACGCAAAGAGCGCCGACCACGAGGCCGTTTCGCTCGGAGGTGATGATCGAACGGACACCTACGCCGCCGCGGTTCGTCTGACGGAACTCATCGATTTCAGAGCGCTTGCCAAAACCATTTTCACAAATGATCAAGACGTTCTGCCCCGAAACGACCGTTTCGCAGCTAACGACTTTGTCTTTTTCGTCTTTAAGGGTCACGCCGCGAACGCCGCGGGCAACTCGACCGACAGGACGAACGAGAGCTTCATCAAAACGGACAGCCATCCCATTTCGGGTAAAGATCATAACCTGCTGGCCAGGACGTGTGATGCGCGCTGCAATCAACTCATCACCCTCATCAATATTGAGGGCAAAAACCCCTTTGCGGCGAGGATTGCTAAAGGCAGAGAGCTCTGTCTTTTTCACAATGCCCTTGAGAGTGGCCAAAAGAATGCAAGCCCCCTCTTCAGCGAAATCTTTCACTTTCAAAATGGCGGCTACTTTTTCATTCGGCTGCAAGTCCTCGAGAAGATTGATCAAAGGACGCCCTTTTGTGCGGCGGCCTCCTTCTGGGATCTGCCATACTTTCGTCCAATAGCAGCGTCCAAGCGACGTGAAAATCATCAAGTAGTCGTGAGTAGAGGCGACATACACATCTTTCACCGTGTCCGCCTCTTTCTTCATCTCCATGCCAATCACCCCAGCGCCGCCTCGACGCTGCTCGCGGAAGGTGTCGACAGGCATCCGCTTGATGTAATCATCGTTTGAAATCGTAATCACAACTTGTTCGTCAGCGATGAGATCTTCCATCTGGAATTCCCCTTCCGCCGCCACAATGTGAGTCTTTCTTTCCGACTTGTGGATTTTACGCAAATCTTCGAGCTCTTCGCGGATGATGTCGCGTACCATTGCTTCTGATGCCAAAATAGCTTTATAGTGGGCGATTTTCATGAGAAGATCTTTGTATTCAGCATCAATTTTTTCATGCTCAAGGCCTGTCAGCTGATAGAGGCGAAGATCGAGCACAGCGTTCGATTGCTTTTCGGAAAGGCCAAATCTCTCCATCAGTTCCGTGCGGGCCGAATCTCGATTCGAAGAAGAACGAATCACTCGAACGACTTCGTCTAAATGATCGAGAGCTTTTAAATAACCCTCTAAAATATGAGCCCTTGCCTCAGCGCGGGCCAGATCATAGCGAGTTCTACGGCGGATCACTTCAATGCGGTGATCGATCCAGCAACTCATAAAGTGCTTGATGTTCATGGTCCTTGGAAGTCCATGATCGAGCGCTAGCATGTTGCAGCCAAAAGTGACTTGCAGATCACTATTTTTATAAAGCTGATTGATCGTTACATCGGGAATTTCGCCGCGCTTGAGCTCTAAAACGATCCTCAATCCATCCTTATCGGATTCGTCTCGAATATCAGAAAGTCCTGTGATCACTTTGTTCGTAATCAGCTCAGCGATTTGCTCAATTAAACGGGACTTATTGACGTTATAGGGGATCTCGTCTACCACAATCTGCTGGCGGTCCTTGCCGGGGATCTCTTCCACGCGCAAAGCTCCGCGCAAAAGAAGCTTTCCTCTTCCTGTATGGTAAGCCTCTTTAATGCCCCGATAGCCGCAAATCACGCCGCCTGTAGGAAAGTCAGGACCTGGCATCACCTTCATGATCTCATCGATCGACACCATCCGGTCTTCAAGAACAAGAAGGGTCGCCTGGATCAGCTCGCCTAAGTTGTGAGGGGGAATATTGGTCGCCATGCCGACTGCAATACCCGAAGAACCGTTGCAAAGCAAATTAGGAAATTTGGAAGGAAATACCGTCGGTTCTGTTTTCGTTTCATCATAGTTCGCAATCATCTCGACAGTATCTTTATCGAGATCTTCCATGAGGGCCATAGCGGCAGATGTCAAACGCGCTTCCGTGTAACGCATCGCGGCAGGAGGATCTCCGTCAATCGATCCAAAGTTACCCTGACCGTTGATCAAAGAGTAGCGCATCACCCAATCTTGGGCCATGCGGACAAGAGTCGGGTAAATCACCGTCTCGCCGTGGGGGTGGTAATCGCCCGATGTATCGCCTGAAATTTTAGCGCATTTTCGGTGTTTGGCCCCGGGGGTCAAATTAAGCTGTCTCATCGCATATAAAATACGGCGCTGAGAGGGTTTGAGCCCATCGCGCACATCCGGCAGAGCGCGGGAAATAATGACCGACATCGAATAGCGGAGATAACTTTCTCTCATCTCCTCTTCAACATTGCGTGGAACAATCACTTCATCTTTGGTATAAGACATGTCGGACCTTTAAATATCTAAATTTTTAACCGAGAGGGCGTGGTGCTCGATAAATCGGCGCCGCGGCTCCACCTCTTCACCCATCAACATCGAAAACATATGATCGGCAGCAATCGCATCAGGCAAAGTGACGCGCACTAATGTGCGAGTAGCTGGATCCATGGTCGTATCCCATAGCTGATCCGCGTTCATCTCGCCAAGACCTTTATAACGCTGCACTTCGACCCCTTTGCGGCCATTTTGACGAACAGCATCGATAATCTCGCGCAAAGTCTGATACGTCGTCGATTTATTTCCCTCTTCCACTAGATCAAAAAGATCGCCACTGGAAATCAAATACAGATCTAATTCCAGATGATAAGCTCTTAATTTTCCCTGCAGGGTCTGAAGGCGGTTTGCATCATAGAGTTCTACAAAGACCAAAGGTTTGATCACAAGAGTCTTCATCTCTTCTGTCAGCTCTTCAGGAGGAATCGACGCCAGAGTCTCTTCGTGCGTTGCCTTCTGAAATGCTTCATTCTCTTTTTTGGCGTTGACAAGCTCCTCTTCCGAAAAAAGGAAACGTTGCTTATCGCCGATCGCAACTTGATATAAAGGCAGCTTCCCTTCGGCATCTCTCGCTGCAACAAATTCGCGGAAAGGAATCCCCTTTCTCTCAATCGAAGAGATAAAGGTCTCGACTTCTAAAATCGTCTCCATCAATTTTTCTGTCATTTCCCGATCAAATGACTCCTGAGCGCCTGAAGGACGGATCAAAAGATCGCTTAGGCCAAGCTTCATCAAATACTCATCCATCTCCCTTTCAGAATGGATATATTGGCTGACTTTCTTTCGAGTGACTTTAAAAAGAGGAGGTCTTGCGATATAAATAAAGTGATTTTCCACGAGAGCTGGCATATGGCGATAAAAGAACGTGAGCAGAAGCGTACGAATGTGAGAACCATCCACGTCAGCGTCCGTCATGATGATGATTTTATGATAGCGGAGTTTTTCCAGCGTAAAATTATCTGCTCCGATGCCGCAGCCCAAAGCTGCAACCATTGCGCCCACTTCCGTATTTTGTAAAATTTTTTGAAGTCTCGCCTTTTCCACATTCAAAATCTTACCGCGAATCGGCAAAATCGCCTGAAAACGGCGGTCGCGGCCCATCTTCGCAGAACCACCGGCCGAATCTCCTTCCACAATATAAATTTCGCAAAGTTCGGGATTGCGCTCCTGGCAGTCGGTCAATTTCCCAGGAAGCCTTGCACTATCGAGCGCTGTTTTGCGAAGCGTCAGCTCGCGCGCTTTTTTGGCCGCTTCCCTCGCCTGCGCTGCGATGATGGCTTTTTCAATAATCATCTTAGCAATGGTCGGATTCTCATCTAAAAAGGTAGTCAGCTCTTCTCCGACAATGGTCTGTACAATGCCCGCTACTTCGCTATTGCCAAGCTTTTGCTTCGTTTGTCCTTCGAATTGCGGGTTCGGCACTTTTGCTGAAATGACAGCCGTCAACCCCTCTCTCATGTCTTCGCCGCTGACAGAAATCTTGTCCGCTTTGACGAGAGAATGGCTCTTCATATAGTTATTGAGAACACGGGTAAGCGCTGTAGAAAATCCCGTTAAATGCGTTCCTCCTTGGCGAGTCGCAATATTGTTCACATAAGAATAAATGTTTTCCACATACGTGTCATTCCACTGCATGGCCACTTCAAATTCAACGGGACCATCGTGACCTTCTCTCACGGCGTGAATATAAATAGGTTTAGGAAATAGAGGAGTTTTTGTCTCATTTAAATAAGACACAAAAGAAGAAATCCCCCCTTCATAATTAAAACGAACAGGTTCACGGGAAGGATCTCTCTCGTCTTGGAAAATAATCGTAATGCCCCGGTTCAAAAAGGCCAATTCCCTGAGACGGGTCAGCAAAATATCATAATCATAGGTTGTTGTGGAAAAAATCGTATCATCCGCCAAAAACCAAACAATCGTCCCCCGTTTTGCGGTCGTCCCCACAACTTTAAGAGGGCCCATCGGTTTTCCGCGCTCAAAGGTCATCTCGTAGACAGAGCCATCTTTATGAACAGTCGCTACCAATTTTTTAGAAAGCGCGTTCACGCAAGAGACGCCGACGCCGTGCAACCCCCCGGATACCTTATACGTATTTTTGTCAAATTTGCCGCCAGCATGCAAAATGGTCATCACCACTTCAAGGGCAGTGACCTCCCTTCCTTGCTTTTGCGACTCTTTTTCATGTTTTTGTATCGGAATGCCTCGACCATTATCTTCGACCGAAATCGCCCCGTCGGAATGAATCGTAATGAGGATTTCCGTACAGTAGCCGGCCATAGCTTCGTCGATGCAATTGTCGACGACCTCGTAAACAAGCTGATGCAGCCCATTGACGTGCGTATCTCCAATATACATCCCGGGACGTTCCCGTACAGCCTGCAGGCCTTCCAAGACGGTAATTGAGCTCGCATCATATTGTTTTTCTTTCGTCATCGTACTCATCTCATTATCTCTCACATAAACCTTCCAACCCGAAACACAATGTCCCGGATCCCCGCTCTGGGAAACAGCTCTTGAAGCCTCGCCAGTAAACGGGGCTTTTCGTGCTGATGCAATAAACTATACAGCGTAGAGCTTTTGACTTTCACGGTCAAGACTCCATCTTGAATTCCTGTCGCTTTTGTCAAATTTGCAAACTTCGCCCCCAACACTTCGCTCCAGGCAGCTAAAATATCATGCCCCTGACAGCCCGCCTGCTTACTGATCTCAGCGAGAGCGTCTCGAAGAAGGCCGCTAATCGCTTTTCCTGTTGAAGTAGTTCCATCAAAATATTTAGGTGTACGCATCATGAATCCAAACTGTACTATAGTGAAAAATCTTAAAAAATTCAATAAAAATGAACACTGAAAATTTGAAAAATCTCTATACCGTTCGTGACTCAAGAATCGGCTATTGGACGGGATTCAAAGCGCCAAAAATCGCATGCGGCAAAGTGGGTTGTATTGCCTCATACTAGCCCACTTTGCCGCATGCGATTTTTGGCG
>JAJXYX010000007.1 GCA_021780355.1 bacterium
TTGGGGGAAATCGTGGGGTTGCCAGGAGTCGTAGACAGGCAGCTTGGAACGATGATTATGCTATTCGCTTGTTGTCAAGAGCGTTCAACTGGAAAGTGTAAAGACTTTTTCATGAAAAGCCCCTGGGTTGGCCTGAGCTTTATGTATCGCCAAATCTGAATGAAGTTCACTATTTAAATAATTTTATTTCTACATTTATTGAAAAAGATATTGTCAATGCCGCGGGGATTGAGAAAAAAGCTGCATTTAGCAAATCTTTGCAGTTGATGGCTGGACGAGTAGGACAACTTTTAAATTATTCCGATATTGCAAGAAACGTAGGCGTCGATACAACGACTGTTCAGAGTTGGGTTTCTTTGTTGGAAGAAAATGGAATTTTACGCGTTCTTGAACCTTATTATAATAATATTAATCAAAGATTGATCAAAACCCCCAAAATCTATTTTGAAGATATTGGATTGGCAGTTAGGCTTCAAGGGTGGAATGAATTTGATCCTTTGTTATTAAGTCCTTATTTTGGACATGTGTTAGAAAATTTGGCCTTATCTGAAATTACAAGGTTTTTTGCTAATCAAGGGCTTGAGGCATCATTTTATTTTGTTCGCTCCAAAGAGCAAGTTGAGATAGATTTTTTATTGCAGCTTCCTAATCACCGTTTTATCGCAATTGAAGTGAAAACAACACCGATAGATTATACTAGCCAGCAGCTTCGTTTATTAGAGAGTTTAGATGTAAATGTGATAGAAAAATGGGTCATTTCTGGAGTAAGATCGACAGATTTTGCCCATAGCCGCGTTGTTGTGTTAGATCAGATCTTTGATCGTTTGCAGCAATTATACCGTTCGTGACTGAAGAATCGGCTATTGGACGGGTTCAAAGCGACAAAAATCACATGCGGCAAAGTGAGTTGTATTGCCTCGTACTAGCCCACCTTGCTGTATGCGATTTTTGGTAGCGATTTCCCGTCCAATAGCCGATTCTTGAGTCACGAACGGTATAAGCGTCTAAAGCAGGTTTGGGCTGTATAGAGGATAAGCGCTACCATTTTCGGGGGTGCGCTTTGCTTTCTTTTTCGGTTTGTTTTTGAGAAGTGGAGTTTTTTTTTTGGTGATCATTACAAGATGTAATGGCTAATGCAAATGCAACTCCGAATAATGCTAAAATGATTTTTTTCAATATCATATTCATACACCAAAAGACCATGAGTCTATTAATTGTTTTCTATACTTTTGATTGATTTTTTGCTCAAGTTTTTATTTTTTAATATTTTTTGGCAAGTTAAATAAGAGTTGAAGGTGTAATGGTTTATATAAGTTTCTTTTCGTATTTTTGTCGTTTATGTAAGATAAAATTATGAAGAAAGGCGTATTTATTGCAGCTACTGGGCAGAACGTTGGAAAGACGGCTGTTTGTTTGGGGTTAGTTTCGGGATTGCAAAAGAGATGTTCTTCCGTTGGGTACATGAAACCAGTTGGGCAGGAGCATGTAGAGACGGAAAAAGGGGATCTTGTCGATAAGGATGTCGTTGTTTTCAAAACCCATTTTTCTTTAGTGGATCCCTATCCGATGATGAGTCCGGTTCTTTTCCCGAGAAGATTTACGAGGGATTATTTAGATGGGAAGGTCGAAAGACAAGAGTTAGTGGAGCGGATTGAGAGGGCTTTTTTCAGTTTATCGGCTCGTCATGAACTGACGGTGGTGGAGGGGACGGGGCATACGGGAGTGGGGTCGATTGTCGATTTAAATAATGCGCAGGTAGCGGCCCTTTTGGATATCCCTTTATTTATTGTGACATCGGGGGGATTGGGGTCGAGTTTTGATGAGCTGAGCTTGAATCTGGCGCAATGCGAAAAATATGGAGCGAGAGTAGCCGGGGTGATTTTGAACCGGGTATTTGAAGAAAAGCGCGCGATGATCATGGACTATATGAGCCGAGCTTTGCAGAGGTGGAAGGTGCCTTTATTGGGATGCATTCCTTATCATGCTTTTTTAAGTAGCCCCACGATGAAAGATTTTGAGCAGCTTTTTCAAACGGAATTGATCACAGGCCAAGCTTATCGGCTGCGCCATTTTGAGCATATTCGGCTCGTTGCCACTTCAGTCGAGATGTATCGACATGCGATCGGATGCAATCAGCTTGTCATTACGCCAGCGAGCCGAGACGACATCGTGCTGGCGACGCTGACGAGGTTTTGGGATTTGAAAATTGCTCACTCCGACCAGGATTTGCAATCGGGGCTTATTTTAACGGGCAAGCAGCCTCCGAAAGAGGCTTTGATAGAACAAATCAAAAGAGCTGAGATTCCTATGCTTTATGCGCCGGTGAGCAATTTTACGGCGATGAAGATGATCAATGGCTTTACAACTAAAATCCGTAAGGAAGATACGCCGAAAATTGAGAGGGCGATCGAACTTGTCGAGTCGCATATCGATTTTGATCGGTTATTGAAAAAGGATTATAAGTAGGTCCTCGTAAATATTTATAAAAAAAATTTAAGGAGATTTTCGATGAGATTTTGCAGCAGACGACGAAGACAATGTGCGTGTACATGGCTGAGGAGGCTGATGTGAAAGCTCGCGAAAAGCTCTTTGAATTTTCTTATAAATATTTATGAGGACCTGCTTACCGAAGAAAGCTGAAGAATCGGCTTACAAGCGGGTTCTTCAGCTTTCTTCGGTATTAAAAGACTCGTTCGGTGCCGCCGGAAAAGTCCACGAGCCCAGAATACATTGCTGGTTTTCTGAGTATCGGGGCGAGCGCGAAGAAATTCTTCCGTATGGTTTTGATGCGGGGGAGAATGATCTCTTTGCCGTACTCAGTAGCGGTTTGTGTGGCTCTTTGCCCTCCGTAAAGACCCGTCGCGGAACCAGCAATAATAGGCGCTATAGGACCAGTGAGGGCAAAGAGAGTTCCCATGGCTGCGCCTTTAACCGCGCTAATGAGTCGAGGTTGCTTCGGATCATGGAAGTGTGAAACGACAGCTCCTCCGGTGGTCAGGGCGATGGCCCCAAGCGCCGGTGGTGCCAACAAAGCGGCCGCTCCTCCTATCACCAGTCCTGCTGCTAATCCTAATCCGGTGATCACTTGATCGGGGGAGTAGCTTTTGGGCAGTTCGAGCTGATCTGTCATTTGAGAGAGCTCTTTGAGGAGCCGTTGGATCTCTTGAAGATTGGTTTGAAGGCCCTCGTAGGTTGTTTGCTGCAGACGGTTTAGATGTTCTGCCTCTTGTTCTAGAAAGTCTTGCATGAAAACACTTTCTTGGTAGGAGCGTAGAGCCTCATTTCGTTTTTGTGCTCGGAGATCGATTTGGATTTGGATTTGCTGATAAAATTGGCACCAGTAGACAGGGATAATAGAATTGTTGGAGAGAAAATGTTTTGTTTGGTTGAGTAAAGCCTGCAATGTTTTCGTATCTGAGGGGTTAGCTTTTTGAAGCAGTTTTCTTGCATCTTTCCCCCAACTAACTAAGTCAAAAATACCTTTGCCTCGGGGCAGATCTCTCCATTCGTTAAAAGCTTCTTCGAGAAGTTGTTTGAGACCATTTTGATCATCTTGAATTTGCCTTAGAATAAATCCTTGGAAAGGCCCCCATTCTTTTCTTAGGTTGGGGGGGAGATACGTTTGCATCTGGTCGATCATCGACGTAAAAGGAGAACAATCGAGATCGGCTTGCTTCAAAATAAGGAGCACTTTTTGTTTCGTGGCTCTTGCATCAAAGTAGTCTAAAGGCTTATCTGGATATTGCCGTAGATGGACGAGTTTGGCAACAAGGGGAAGTGGGTCCTTGTTTTCGATGAGAGAGCGGAGCTGATTGATGATTGATGTTTCATGTTGGATCGTTTCCAAAAGCTTCGTTAGCTCTTGATGGGCCTTTTCCAGTTCTTCGGGCTTTTTTATGGGAGCCATTTGCAGCTCTTGGCTCAGTCGAATCGTCTCTTGGAGCGCTTGGAGGGTAGGGGAAAATGTCTCGACGAGGCGGTCGGTTTCTTGAGCGTCTAACTGCTGTTTGATTCGGCTCCATCCTATGGATAATTTGCTGAGAGAGCGATCTGCTTTTGAGCAAAGATAATGGCAGTTTTGATCTCTATTTAGCTGGCGGAGAAGGCCGGTGAGCTTGAGTAGGTCACTTCTGATGGGTTGCAGCATTCGATCAAAACTTGTTTGCAGCGCTTCAGTCATCTCTGGGTATTTTATAACGATATTTTTTAAATCGAGATGCTGATTGATTTTCTGCATTAAATTACAAAAATTGTCGATGGCTGTAAATCCATACTCAAAAGGAATGAGCTGCTTTTTTTCTGTCTCTTGGATGAGTGATAGGATTTGCTGCAAGACGAGAGAAAGTTCTTCCTGATGAGTGGGGAAAGTCTGTTCTGGATTGCCGCTTGGCTGCTGAATCATGTCCAGCAAAGAGATCAGCTCGCCAGAGAGTTGTTCTATTTTTTCTGGAGGTTGTATCAAAGAGGAGATTGACTCTATCATGGTCAAAAGTTCTTGCAGCTCGCCAAAGAGCGTTTGCGTTCTTTCCCTATCATAAACTGATGAGGCGGCTAGAGTTGAGAGAGAAGCCTTGATTGATTCTGCAAATTGGGACGCTTTTCGCAATTCATTGGAGATGGCTATGATCTTTTCAGGATCATTGATCGACACAGCGATTTGCTCCATGATTGGCATGAGCTGTTCGAGCTGTAAAAAAATGGTCTTATTCTTTTTTTTGATATGCATTAGGGCCATTTTTATCTGCTCTTCCAATATGTCAGATGGGGGAGAAAGCTTTTCTTGGATCGCTTGAGCAGTTAGCGTGACGAATAATTCATCTGATTCGCTATTTAAAGCCTCTTCCCACATTTCGTGATCGTCTTTTAGCTCCTGAAAAGTCTCTTCGCTAATTAAAGATTCGTAGAGAGAGCTAAATAGGCTGGTAAAAAGATCTTCCATGACTTTTTTGTCGTGCAGCATCTCTAAAGCGATTTTGCCTCCTTTGGCAATACCGATTTCAAGTTCCTTGGAAATATCAGTTGTTTGATTTGGCGTGGGGTCAAGGACTTTGACTAAAATACTTGATACTTCGGGCAAATTTTCAATGCCGGCCAATTTTACGGAGGAAGTTTCTTTTGCTCTCTGCGGTGTATCCAAGTCTTCTCGAATTTTTCGGACTTTTTCTGCCGCTACTCGATAGATCCCTCTCGTAAAAATATAAGATTTCGCCGGCGCAATATCGATGGCATTGGTGATCGTTGAACGAAAAATAGAGGGGATGATGGACCTTCTCAGGATGATTTTAACCAGTGCATTCGTGAAATAGTTGACAAGAGAAGAAATCGCTCCGCCTAGCTTTCTAAAAGGGGCAAATGAGCTGTTTTCCCCTAAGCTGCAAAAGGAGATGGAATCAGGGAAAAAAAATTCAACAGCTCGGGCGCTGTCTTCTTGGACTAAATCTTCGAATTGTCTTGTATAGGATTTTTCTAAAGCTTTTTTTATGTAATCCTCTACGCTGCCTTCGCTATGTTGTTCTTGTTCAAATTTGAGCCGAGCTCCATCGATGATATTTAAATACGTATTGGCGTGGGTTAAAATTCTCGAGGAAAGAAATGCGAGCATCTCGCTTTTGATTAAAGATTTACGAGAATAGTTCAGCGTACTTTTGGTCAGGGCGTCCACTAAAGTCGGGATGAATTGGGTGATCGTAAAAAATACGTGATAAAAAAGAAACGCCTTTAAGTAGGAAAATAGATTTAAGTCTTTGCCGAGCGATTCTTTGTAAACTTGCCAAAGCGATAGTTTCTCTTCTCCATCTTTGGGGACAAGAGCTCTACGAACCATCTTTTGATAGGTGACGCCTTCTCCCTCTTCATCATTAGGCAGCTGCTCGCCTGCAGCATATTCATGAAGGAATAAAAAGAGAGAGTAGGCAACAATGGCGGCGTTAAACTTTTCAAGTTCTTCGTCTGTTCTTCTCCGTTTTTCAGCTAAAAGAGGATCTTGAGAAGGGTCTACAGAAGGGGTTTCTTGGGATAGATCGGGTAAAATCAGCGGATTGGCTGCGCTCCTACTCACGAGGTCATGCGGAAGTTTTTCTTTGCGGGTTTCTTCGATCTCTTTGGTAACGGCTTGCCTGGTTTTTTTTGCCTCTTCAGTAACAGGAACTGAAAATGGATTGATGTCCCTTCCGTTGAGGGGCATCATAGGCTCCGTCCATTCTTTGATTTGTTGTATCCAAGAAGAAGGAGACTCCTCTTGTTCTACGATGATGATTTCATCGAGACTTTCAGGTGCGGCTCTTATTGGAGAAAGAGGGATCTTTTCTTCTTCTTCTTTTCCTTTTTCATTCGGCTCTTCTAATTCGACTATTTCTAAAGGAGAGCTAGATGGGCTGACAGAGGGGATCTCTTCTAGATCTTTTTGTCTTTTCTCCTCATCGATTTTTTTTTGTTCATCGACAAGCGATTGGAACGGATTAGAGAAGACGGAAAACCAGGAAGAAGGAGAGGTCATGCTTTTCCCCTTTCACCATCGATTGGTTGAGGGGTGTTCTCTATCGCTTTATAAGGGGAGGGGACCTCTTTCTCATCAAGTAATTCTATTATTTCTACGGACGCTTCTTTTTGTATCGGTTCAGGCAAGGGAGTAGAATAGATGACGACTGCTAGCGCGGAGGCTGCAGCCAGGCCGACAGTAATTGTTGTCGCAAGAAAGCCGGGGTCGACTGAGTAGCCGGCATCTCCTAAAAGCAGCGCGAGCTCTCCCGCACCTATACCCGTAAGCAAAGCTTGTGGCTGCCCTCCGCATTCGAGGAAGAGGACAATGGTCCCTCTCAGGGCGCCTCTCATTTCTGTAGCGACGATTGATCCGTATCCTTTTGCTTGCTCATAGAGTTTGCCGATGCGGGTCGTTGGGTCGTCTTGTGGCTGCTGTTGGATGGCTTGCAGACAAGAATGTAGAATAGGAGTGATTCGAACCCAAGGATTTTTCATAACCTCCTCTTTAGGTATGCCGCTGCCTCTTGCATTCCCTGCGATTAAAAGAGTCGCTCCAGCGAAAAATAGAGCTGGTTTCACGAGGGAAGAAAGAATTGAAAAGGCAAGATAGTCAGGTCTGTAATAGCTAATGGCTAGTTCGGAAAAAACGGTTCCGACAAGGGTTGCCGTGATTTGTTCTCGATTTGCGATTTCGAATTTTTTTTTGGTGTTTTCGGTCTTGTCTACGATTGTCGTTTTAACGTCCGTCCATGAACGAACAACGCTGCCTAACCACGCGCTGCCTTGGTTAAATCTTTCTTGTGTTTGAGTCCATAAATAAGAAAGGGGGTCTTGTGGGATGTAGGCTTTTAAAGGAATTTTTGAGCTTAAGTATTCTGAAAAATTGTTGAGATTTTTACAGCTTTCTCTAAAAACTATTGAGGTCATCCCCATATTTACGCTCTCATTTTTTTTGAATTCACACAATTTTAACATGATGTTTGGTTGAAATCAACCTTTCCCTGATTTATTATGCGGTGGTAAAATTTTTAGGTTTTTATGCGTGAATGGAATGATCTTTTGGCGATAGCTGACCGTTTGCTGGGACCTCAAGGCTGCCCTTGGGATAGAGAGCAAACATTATTTACACTGCAGCCCTATCTTTTGGAGGAGGTGCATGAGCTCATCGAGGCGATTGACTCGCTCGAGGGTCAAAAAATTTCTGAAGAGCTTGGAGATGTTTTTTACGCTTTGGTCTTTGTGGCTAAATTAGGAGAGAAGGAAGAAAAATTTTCTTTGTCGGACGCTCTCCGTTTGGTAAGTGAAAAATTAATTCGGCGCCATCCTCATGTATTCGGCGACGTTAAAGCAGAAACGTCCGAAGAAATTGTCCACAATTGGGAGCAGATTAAACAGACGGAATTTAAAGAGAGAAAACATATATTAGACGGCATCCCTTCCTCTTTGCCATCACTAGCTCGAGCTCAAAAAATGATTGTGAAGATGAAGCGGGCAGGAAAGGTGTTTGACTCGCCCTCTTTCGAATCGGAAGAAGAGCTAGGAGAGGCGTTTTGGGAATTATTGGCTGCGGCAGAAGCTAAAGGGTGGAATGCAGAAGATCTTGTCCGTCGGACGGTCTCTCGCCATGAAAAGGCGTTTCGAGAAAAAAACACCGGAGATGAACCCGTAGCATAAGGCATTTCTCTTAAGGCTGCTATCTTCCGATCCTGACCTGGTTCAAGTTGCTTATTCTACGGGGTCCCCGGTGAAAATCACATCATACCCTGCCGGGGAATTAAAATCTCTCTCTTTCTAAACGCTCTGGCTGTGCATTCACGTTGTAGAGATATGTTTCTGGAAAGAATTTTGAAAGAATTTTAATCGCGTTTTCGCCGTTATGGGCCAAAGCTTCTGCTGAATAGAGGCAAAGCCCCACTCCATGACCTTTTCCGTAGCCGCTAAATACGATAGCGTCGTCTTTGAAAGAGATCGTAAAATCGCTGCTAACCAAATGATTTTTTCCTACGCAGTTTTGCAAAGTAAAAAAATCAAAGTCATAGCTGGCTACGCCATCTTTTACTCGGATCCCATAAACTTTATTCGAAGGATGGTCGATGAAAAGGTCCATTGTTTTAATTTGAGGCACGCCGAGCGCATGAGCTAAACTTTTTTTGGAAATTTGATGAGACCATTTTGTCTCCAAACGAGCCAGCTGCGCATGAGGCGCTTCGACCCCTTTTTCAGGACCGAACCCTTCTTTGCGGAACAAAGAGAAATAAGGCGCTGTCTTTCCTGCGCTATTTTCTGTCCAAGTTGTTGCAAAGGGGAGATTTTTCCCTTGTTGAGAGTGGACAAGGATCAAATGCTTTGTGGAATCAACAGCTTTTTGAATCGGAGAGCCATCGACAATCAGCGCGGAGCCTAAATAGCCCGCTTCTTGCGCGTTCACATGCCAAAAGCCTCCATTGGACCGAGTCGTTCGGTAATAAGCATCGGTGCGGGTTAAAATCGCCAGCGCCGACATGACCTCGGCTTCAGAGGCATTAGGAAACTGCGGAGCTAAGACGCCTTTTACATAGCTTTCGATGTCGATCTCATTGACGATATTAATCATCCCTGCTACGCCATAGATTGCAATCGCTCCGTCATATTGGATGCCGTTAACGAAAATCGACGTCTCTTCCGATCTTGGCTTGATGTAGATTTGATGGATGCCTGGAAATTCTTCTCCCCATTTCAACCCGCTCTCCAATTCATGCACGATGAACCGTTTGCCAAGAAGTCCTGACGCAATCCGGATATTGTCGTGAGGATTGATAATATAATAGGGTCCTTTGACCTCCAAAAGAGCTTCCGTAGCGTCTCTTTCCAAAAGAATCTGAATGTTTTTCGGAGAGATAGGCTCCGCTAGGTGTGACATTGTGTCGCACTTTCGTTCATAAGTGGATGCTGCAGATGCAAAAAGACTGCAAAACATCGCAGCGACGGCAATAGTTTTCATGATGTTGACTCCGGTACATGGGCTGTGATTTGTGGCTTTTTCAAGCCGATATGTTCATAAGCTAAACCTGTCGCTTGTCGTCCTCTAGGGGTTCTCTTAATGAATCCCTGCAGTATCAAAAAGGGCTCGTAGACTTCTTCTAATGTGTGGGGCTCCTCGCCTACGGCAGCAGCTAAACTATTTAGCCCGACAGGTCCTCCCTCGTGATGCTCAATCATAACTTTTAAGATTTTTTTGTCCATTTCATCTAAGCCGAGATGATCGATCGCAAGCATCTCCAGCGCATCCGACGCGACTTTTCTATCGACCACGCCTCGTTTATGGATCTGGGTAAAATCTCTCACCCATCTCAGTAAATTATTCGCAATCCTCGGCGTCCCTCTCGATCTTCTCGCAATCTCCAGCGCCCCTTCCTCATGAAGATCGACACGTAAAATCGATGCCGAGCGCATAAGAATCCTCATCAGCGTCGCAGGATCATAATAATCGAGTCTCAAAGAAATTAAAAACCGAGAGCGCATCGGGGCGCTCAAAAGCCCTGATCTCGTCGTCGCCCCCACAAGTGTAAAAGGATTTAATTTCACTTGCACCGTTCGCGCGTTCGGTCCGCTGTCAATCAACAAGTCCAAAGAAAAATCTTCCAATGCAGGATATAAGTATTCTTCCGCCACCGTCGAGAGCCGATGGATCTCATCGATAAAAAGCACATCTCCCATCTTCAAATTCGTCAGCAGCCCCGCCAAATCTCCAGGTTTTTCAATCGCAGGACCCGACGTCACAACAAGCTGCGTCCCCATCGTTTTAGCAATAATATGCGCCAGCGTCGTCTTCCCCAATCCCGGAGGCCCGCTAAATAAACAATGTCCCAGTGCCTCTCCCCGACACTTCGCCGCCTGCATAAAAACTTCCAAGCGCCCTCTCACAGCCTCTTGACCTACAAATTCATCCAAAGACTGCGGACGAAGCGGCACCTCAAATGGTACGTCAGGCTGCGCCCAAGAAGATTCAATAAATGCATCACTCATATAGAAAAACTCTAGCAAGAAACAGATTTCATGCGCTACCCTGAATTTGTATTTATCTTCAAATCATATGAACATAACTACAATTGGGGCTTCGCCCCAAATCCCACTAAAGGACTTTGTCCTTTAGAATCCTTTTTGTTTTTTGAAATTTTTCTACCGAAAAATTGCAATAAGGAGATTTTTATCTCAAATTTTTCGGTAGAAAAATTTGTAAAAAAACAAAAGGGATTTTAAAGGGCGATAGCCCTTTAATGGGGTTTGGGGCGAAGCCCCGATGCACACAACAAAAAGGATGAGAATATGACACTTTGTTCTGATAAATGGATACGCAAGATGGCGCTTGAGCGTGGGATGATTGAACCTTTTGTTGATGGGCAGATCAAGGGAGGAAAGGTGAGTTATGGGCTATCTAGTTATGGCTATGATTTGAGAGTGGCGCGTGAATTCAAGGTATTTACGAACGTCTATAATTCGATTGTGGATCCGAAGGATTTTCGATCGGATGCGTTTGTGGATATTGAGGGGGACTATTGTATGATTCCGGCAAATTCTTTTGCGCTGGCTAGGAGTGTGGAGTATTTTCGGATTCCGAGGGATGTGTTGACGCTTTGCATTGGGAAGTCGACGTATGCGAGGTGCGGGATTATTGTGAATGTGACGCCCTTTGAGCCTGAGTGGGAAGGGTACGTGACTTTGGAGATTTCGAATACGACGCCGCTTTCTGCAAAAATATATGCGGGAGAGGGGCTTGCCCAGGTGTTATTTTTGCAGGCTGATGAAGTGTGCGACGTCTCTTATGCTGATCGCAAAGGTCAGTATATGAAGCAGATAGGAATCACCTGTCCGAAGGTCTCAGTATAGGTTGAAGAATACTCGTCGATCCGTACAATAGGTTTGTACGAACCTAAGGGTTAGGGTGAAGGTATGTCGCAGGAAAAAACTACTCGGTTGTCTTGGCTGCAGCAAGGCTGGTGGGTGTTTTTGTTTTGCTTTTTTGTTGGGCTGGTGTACCTTCATGCCTTGAAAAACCGCAATGCAGCTTTGCAAGAGATGGCTTATCGTTTTAGCGAAATGAAAAAAGAGCAGATGCTGGCTTTGCAAGAGCAAGAAGATTTGCAGATGCGGATAGCCTCTCAGCACGATCCAGCCTGGATTGAAATGGTCTTGATGCGTGAAATTGGTGTCGTCCCCGAGGGATGGATCAAGGTTCACTTTAAAGGATCGTAGATGCTCTTGCTCTTGATTGTTTTCTTGCTGATTTTGATTTTCTTATCAGGCTATTTTTCCGCAGCGGAGACCGCTTTATTTTCTTTGTCTCCCTTAACTTTAAAGGCTTATAGAGTCAGTTCGCAGAGCAGGCTGAATTTGATCTCCCGCTTGATGGACCATCCTCGCCAAGTGCTTGTGACACTCATGATCGTCCATATTTTCGCCAATATTTTAGTGCAAAACGTGATCTCAAGTATTTTTGAGCCATTTCCTATTTGGACTTTAAAAGTGGGCGTGCCTCTTGTATTGACGTTGCTATTTGGCGATATTTTACCTAAATCGGTCGCGATGCCTTATAACACGGCGATTTCATATCATGTGGCGCCTGTTGTTGCGAAAGTGTCTCGCTGGATAGCGCCGTTTCGTAAATTGCTGACGGCGGTGACGAGTGGTTTGACGCGCTGTCTTTTCTTTTTTTTGCATGAGGAAAAAGAGATTTCGATCGATGAACTAAGACATGTGCTGAAGACGTCGGAAGAGACCGGCGTATTATTGCATGAAGAGGCCGATTTGATCGATGGGATGCTAAAGTTGCAGCAAGTGCTCGTCAAAGAGCGGATGCGTCCGAGAGAGGAGATGCTTTTTTATGATCTTCAGCAGCCTTTTTCTGCACTCAATCATTTATTTGTCGAATTAGAGATTACAAGAGTTCCTGTTTGCGACGGAAATTTGGAAAATATTTTGGGCGTTCTCTCGACGAGGCTTTATTTCTTTCATGAAAATGAGTTGAGAGAACCGGCTGATCTTTTGCCTATTTTAAAAAAACCGTGTTATGTGCCCGAGACGATGAAATGCTGGGCTCTTTTACAATATTTGCGTGAAAGAGGGGAGAGCTTGGCCTTAGTTGTGAACGAGTATGGTTCGATTTCTGGGCTCATTACTCAAGAAGATCTGATTGAAGCGGTCGTGGGGGAAATTTCTGACAAAAGGGATGTGAAAAGTCTTTATACGCGCTCGGGCCCCGATGTCATTATTGCAAGCGGCAAATTGGAGCTCGAGGAATTTCGGGATGTGTT
Source organism: bacterium (assembly GCA_021780355.1). Classification (GTDB taxonomy): domain Bacteria; phylum Chlamydiota; class Chlamydiia; order Chlamydiales; family SM23-39; genus SZAS-17. The sequence goes on from JAJXYX010000007.1 coordinate 12,771, forward strand.
TGGCATTTCTTTAAAATCCAAGGAAAATGCTGTGACGCTTGGCGGCTGGCTAATCGAGCAGCTTGGCGATATTCCTCCAGCTGGCACAAAATATGCGAATGATCAATTCTTGTTTTACGTTTTAGCAGCGGATCCGAACCGGATACGGCGGATTTATGTGAGAAAATTGCAAAATCGGCAGGGGAAGAAATGAGCACTTGGCTAGAATTTCTTTTTCTGACGTTATTTGCCGTGTTCGTCCAAGGTCTTTTTGCCCTTTTTGAGATGGCTTGCGTCTCTTTCAACAAGGTTCGTTTGCAATACTATGTGTCTATTGGTCTCAAAAGGGCTATTTGGCTGACGTTTCTTTTGAAAAAGCCGTCTCGTCTTTTTGGCACCACGATGATCGGCATCAACTTAGCTTTGCAAGTCGGCTCGGAGTCTTCCAGACGTTTTTACGAAGCGATCCATTTGCCCCCCGATTGGGCTCCCATCACGCAGGTCCTTGTTGTCGTGATGTTGGGCGAGCTCGTTCCGATGTTCGCAGCTCGCCGCCACCCCGAGCAGCTTGCCATGGCGCTGGCTCCTCTGATGGTGTTAATTACTCATCTTCTCACTCCTCTCATTTGGGCCTTTGACAAGTTTTCCCATTTTCTCCATCGTCTTCTCGGTAAATCTCCGGAAACGTCTCTCTATCTTTCCCGTGAAGAGATTAAAGTGGCTTTTGAAGATCGAGAAGAGGGGGAAAATGAGCTCAACGCCATGGTGTCCCGCGTGTTTCGCTTAAAAAATCTGACAGCGTCGCAGGTAGTCAAACCCCTTTCCGATGTCTTGATGGCCTCTTCCCACGCCACCATCGCCGAAGTGAAAGCCCAGCTCGCGGAAAGATATGTCCCTCTTCTCCCCATCTACCATCGCACTCGCAATAACATCGTCGCCATCGTCCACCTGCGCCATCTTCTGAGCAAGCCCGATGCCACTCGCGTTCTCGATTGTTCTCGTCCTCCTTGGTTCATCACCAAAGACTCTTCTGTTCTGCAAATTCTCGATCAGTTCAGGCGCAATAATCAGGTCATGGCCATTGTTCTCGACCCGTCCGGCCAAGCCATCGGCATCCTCACGCTCGATCAAATCCTTGAACAGATCCTCGGCGAAGAAAAAATCACCCCTCCAGAAATCCCCCAGCTCTACATCGAGCGCACCCTCCCCGCCTCGATGAGCGTTTTCGACTTTAACAAGCAGTTTCAAGCCAACCTCGAGCATAAACCCTCCGACACCCTCAACGATCTTCTCCTTCGGCAGCTTGAACATTCCCCTGCGAAGGGCGAAATCATCCGCATCGATGAGTTTTTATTCACAGTTGTAGAGATCACGCTAAGGGGAATTAAAACTGTGTCAGTTCATACGTCTGAAGGGGGATAAAGATTTTTTTCTTATAGGAACTTATAGCGACTTTTTGTTATAAGTGGATATAAGTTGCTATAAGTTGGTACAAAATATGGACCCAATAAAAAATCCTTTTTCTCCTGGCGCGGGATCTCCTCCTCCGGAACTCGTGGGACGAGACCCCGATCTGGAACAGGCCCGTATCCTTCTAGGTCGTATCCAGCAAAAAAAATCTGAAAAAAGCATGCTGCTTACGGGACTCAGAGGAGTCGGTAAGACGGTATTGCTTAAAGAAATTCAGCGGTTAGCTAAAGATAGCGGGTATCGAACGATTTTTATCGAAGCGCAGGAAAATAAGCCTCTCGGATCTTTAATCATTCCCTATCTTCGAAGTCTATTATTTGATTTGAATCGAATGGCCGGAATAAGTGCAAAAGTTAGACGAGCTTTGGCTGTTCTTCGTAGCTTTATAGGCGCGGTTCAGTTGACTATTCGTGATCTGACGATCAGTATCGATATAGATCCAGAAGAAGGAACGGCTGATAGCGGCGATTTAGAAATTGATTTACCAGACCTTTTAATAGCCATTGGGGAGGCAGCTGAAGATCGCCGGTGTTCGGTGGCTGTCTTTATTGATGAAATTCAATATTTTAGTCAGAAAGAATTGGGATCATTGATTGTGGCCATGCATAGAGTGCAGCAACATCGGCTTCCCATAGTTCTTTTTGCCGCTGGCTTGCCTATTTTGCCAAGTTTAGCCGGAGAGGCAAAATCTTATTCCGAACGTTTATTTAATTTTCCAGATATTGGCGCTTTGTCATTTGAAGATGCTGCAAAAGCTTTGCAAGAACCAGCTCAAGCAGCAGGTGTTATGTTTCAGCCGCCTGCTTTGGAGGAAATTTACCGATTAACAAAAGGATATCCTTATTTCCTTCAAGAATGGGGATATCAGGCATGGAATTTAGCTTTAACAAGTCCAATCACTTTGGAGGTTGTCCAAGCTGCTACTGAAGTTGTGATCTCTCGTTTAGATAAAAATTTTTTCAGGGTTCGATTTGAACGATTGACCCCTAATGAAAAATTTTTCTTGCGAGCTATGGCGGAATTGGGGCCAGGAGTTCACCGGATAGGGGAAATAGCTGATCTTTTAATCATTAAACCCACTAGTCTTAGTCCTGTGCGAGCCGATTTAATTAGAAAAGGGATGATTTATAGTCCAGCCTATGGTGAAATTGCTTTCACCGTGCCTCTTTTTGATCGGTTTATGATTCGAGCGATCCCTGAACTAAAACTGCCTGTGTGATGATTATGCAAACAGCCCAACTTTTCTTTCTTCCTCAAATTTTAGACGGCGAGGATAAAACGTCAGCTTTCCTTAACTGTATTAGAAAAAATTATCGGCATGTGCGCAAATGGGCCAAGAGAACGACAACAAATTGTTTTAGAATTTACGATCGGCAGATGCATCACTATCCGCTGGCCATTGATTTCTATGCGGGCAGATACTGCATTCAATATTTTTCTCCGCATCGAGACTATCCAGACCCTTCCGATTCGCTCGTGGAAGAGGTGGAAAAAGGGCTTCAGTCGCTTTTCGGCGCCGATCCTGAATCGATCTATTGGCGAAACCGGATTCGACGCGCCAAAACTCAGCAGTATGAAAAAGCCGATGAAGCAAAAGAGTTTTTCCCCGCTTTAGAATACGGGGTATCTTTTCGGATTAACTTGCTCGACTATTTGGACACAGGTCTTTTTCTTGACCACCGAGAAACTCGTCACCTCGTCGCTCTTGCTTCAAAAGGCAAGCGGGTGCTCAATCTCTTCGCTTACACATGTTCTTTTAGTGTTCACGCTGCCATGCATGGCGCTCTTTTCACCAAAAGCGTAGACATGTCCAACACCTACACAGATTGGGGCCGTGAAAATTTTCTCCTCAACAACCTTCCTCTTCGCACAAATCCTATCGTTCGAGCCGATTGTTTAAAATTCCTCGATGAAGAAATTCTTTCCAAAACTACCTACGATCTGATTGTCATCGACCCTCCCACGATCTCGCGCTCTAAAAAAATGGATCAGATGTTCGATATTCAACTCGACTATCCTACCCTCATCTCCAAAGCTCTCCAGCTGCTAGCTCCGCAGGGCGTTATCTTCTTCAGCACAAACTCGAGAAAATTTGTATTTGATCAAAGCCTTTTCCCCACCTGCTCGATTCAAGATATTTCTAAACAAACTCTCCCTATTGATTTTCATGACCCTAGAATCCATTTTTGTTGGAAGATTTCTCGAAGAGAAGGTTGATTCATGGGACTCCGTCCCATACCCTGCGAAAGGACTGCGTCCTTTGGAATCCTGTTTGTTTTTTTAGTTATGGATTTGGGATGATGTGGGATCTGACTCGTGGATAGCCAGGAGATTGCCTCCTTGAGTAAAGATTTTGTAATGCAGATGGGTTAGAAACTGTCTTAACATTTGTTCATCTGATTTTTTTGATGAGAAGCTGTGGTTTGCATCTTTGTAAGGATTGTTCAGCTCCAAGTAAAGCTTCGACTTCCATCCCTTCGATATCGAGTTTGAGAAAATCGAGTCGATGTAAAGAGAGGCTATCGATAGAGATCATGGGTGTTTTGCTTGTCTTTTCTTCTGAATAATCGAGAGGTTGACCGATGAATTCATTAGCGGCGCTTTGTCTAATTTCCAAACTGCCAAAACTTGAAGCTTTGAAATAATCTGGAATGGGCACCTGAATTGAACCTACTTCAGCTCCAAGAGCGCCCCAAATCGCTCTAGCATTAAAGCAATTATTCATAGCGATATTGCCCGCTAGAGCATAAAAAATCCTCTCCTGCGCTTCTACCGCAATCACTCTACCCCAGGCATGCATGAACTTGGCCCACTCGATCGTATGAACGCCAAGGTTAGCGCCTCCATCCATTGCAACAAGCCCATCTCCATAATATCTTCTTCGCAATTCAAGCAGTTGTAAAACAAGATCAACTTCGTCAGGATCATACGAAGAAAAATGGAGCAGCTGATATCCCGCCCCGTAATCATGCCGATTGACAAGCATGGCTCCATGTTGAGTTTGTGTTATAATAAATGCATTAGGTCGGCGATTTTCTTTTTTCATATTACTCCATAAATAATTTAAATTATAAATTATTAAAAACAATAATAAAACAAAAGGGATTCTAAAGGGCGATAGCCCTTTAGTGGGGTTTGGGGCGAAGCCCCATAAGCGATTACTTGTGAGTGTAGGAGCCTTTTTTGTAGGTGAGGCGATCCCAGCCTTGATTTTTCATATAGCTGAGGACTCTTCGTTCGAAGACATCGCCGCGGGGGACGTGGGCGGTATCGGATCTGATTTGTTGGTAGATGGGTTGATGGAAGTCTGTTTTTTTGACGAGGAAGAGTTGATCTGAAAAGCCGATGCGGGAGAGGTAGAAATTTTTGGTAGACGAGTAGGATTCTTTTTTGGCTTCTTTATAGTTTTGGTTCCAGGTGAGATTAGCGACTTTGTAGTTGGGATGCTTTTGCATGAGGCGGAGGGCTTGAGGGATCCAGGAGACGGGCTTTTCTAGATAGACATCGCCTGTGAGGTAGAGAAGATAGTCGGATTGAGCGGCATGGATGGCTGCAAGAGGACCGAGGGCATTGTAGTAGAGCCAATCGGAACTCACGTTGGGGTTCAGCGGGCTGGAGGAGAAATCTTGCTTTGAGAGATGGAATTGGGGGAGAAGTTCACTTGCGAGATCGTCTGCGACGACGAAACGGGTGAGAACGCCATCGTTGATTTTGGCTTGGGCGGCCTTCTTGACGGCAGCGAGATCGGCGACGTTGTTGATGACGAGGAGCTTTTCTGTGAAGGGGAAGAGGTGATGACCAATTTGTTGTAGGCGCAAATAGTCAGGATCGAGCAGGATGGTTCGCCAATCTCTCTCCCAGCAGGTTGTTGCAAACGTAACTGATGGGAGAGGGGAGGATTGCAAGAGACGTTTTGCGGCTTGAATCCAAGACATGGCAATTAAGGCCTTTGCCAGAGCATTCTTCCTGTGTAGCGATCCATGCAGGTGAGATAAGTGGAATACCCATCGCGGTCTTTAGAAAAGACAAAAATCCGATTGCCGATCACTTGCCAAGAGGTGATTTTGGCATAGAAAGAAGATTCCCATAAAAACTCTCCATAGTGGGAGTAAGCGGTCACTCGATCTTTGGTGTCAAAGGAGGAGACGAGATAAATACCATCCTCGGCAATCAGCATTCTTTCTTGTTGAAACTCGTAATCTTTGATAGGAGCGGCGCTGAGAGCTGAACAAGAGAAAAGAGCGAGAAGAAGAAGAGAGATTTTTTTCATAGAACCATCCTTGTTTAATGGAGCTGCTACTGTAGATGTTTTAAATTTTTAAGTAAATCCAGGTTTTCCTAAATGCCATTTGAGAGAGGCGATCGTAAAGGGGATGAGTTCATTTTTGATCGTTTTTCCGACTCTCAGAGCTCTTGCGGCCTCTTTGAGCGTGTTGCCGGAGCCGATATAATCATCGACGAGAACGAGAGCTCCTGAAGGGATTGGCAGGTGGATATTTGCTTGCATCCGTTGATGGACATTATGATGGCGCTGATCGTTATTGAGCAGCTCTCCTTGTCTTGAAGCTGGAGGCTCTTTCCATGAGAGAGCTTGCTCTAGGATGGGAAGATGAAAATGCTCTGAGAGGAGGTGCAGCAAGCTATGTTGGGCTTTCCAGGTTCTAGAGGGGATGGGAACGAGAGCTCCCAGCTGATGGTCCTTAGCGAGGGAGGCAAATTGCTGGAAAAGAAGCTGGATGAAGGCCGGATCCATCTCTTCATGGGAAGTTTTACAATGTCTCTCTTTCATAAATTGACAAAAGAGGGGCGAGCGCATTTTGCTGTCGAAGAGGCTGATGCCAGCGGACACTTTATGCAAAGCGATGGGGGCGATCGGATACGGGCGGTTTTGCAGCCAAAGTGCGATAGAGGAAGAATCTTTTTGGATCGTGGGCTTAGGCCGGCAGAGATCGCAATGGCCGCAGTTGGAGGCTTTTTGATCTCCTAAAGCGAGGCGAAGAATAGCCATGCGGCAGATTTCTTGCTCGCGTCCGTAGCGCAGCATGTTTTCTAGTTCGGCCGTTTTGACTTTTTCTTGGTTTTCATAGCGGGAAAGATCGGGTTTTCCCTCTTTCGATAAGCTTTGATAGACTTGAACCCCTCCTTGACTTGTTTTGGAGAGGAAGGCTTGCTCGACAAGTTCAGCTAAGATGATGGTTACTTTAGTCGGGTGCAGTCCTGTAATCCGTTTGATCATGGTGAGATTGGGAGGAGCTTCTGCGGACGCTACAGCTTGAAGCACCTGATCGAATTGCTCAGGAGAGGGAATGGCTGAGTGGATAAAATACTCTTGTACTTGTCTATCTGAAGAGTCGAAGAGCAAAAAGCCTTGCGATGGCAGCCCATCGCGTCCGCACCGTCCGACTTCTTGGTAGTAGGCAGTGATCGATCCTGGCATGTCGAAATGGATGACGAAGCGCAGGTTGCTTTTATCAATCCCCATTCCAAGGGCATTTGTTGCGACGAGAGCTTTGTAGCGGTCGGCTAAAAATTCTTTTTGGAGCCTTTGCTTCTCTTCCGGCTCAAAACCGGCGTGGTAGGCAGCGACGTTCATTTGCTCCGACTGGAGAAATTCGGCGACCAATTCCACATGTTCTCTCGTTGCGCAATAAATAAGACCAGAACCTTCTGTCTCTTGAAGCCACTCTAGACAGGCAGCTAGTTTGTCCGGCCAGCCGTGTCTATGGAGCACGGAGAGACGGATATTCGGCCGATCCATCGTCTCGCGCATGACAGAGACTGGGCGGCCCCATAGCGTGAGCTGTTTTTGAATGTCTTTTTCTACCCTATCATCTGCTGTAGCCGTGAGGCCTAAAATTTTGATTTCCGGTTTTTTTTCAGCTAGAGCTGAGAGCAGATGGATGATTTGCCGATAGCTGGGCCTGAAGTCATGGCCCCATGTGGAAATGCAATGCGCCTCGTCTACAACGAGCAAGCTTACATCGAGGCTGAGTAAGAAAGCAAAACGATCGACATGGTCAAGCTGCTCTGGCGCGATGAAAAGAACTTTGATTTTTCCTGTCAAAGCATCTTGTTTGGCTCGAGCGTTTTCCTCTTCTGTTTGATCGGTATTGATCGCTGCGGCAGGAATGTGAAACCTTTCGTTTAAATGCCTAATTTGATCCCGCATTAAAGCTAAAAGAGGGGAAATAACAAGCGTCATGCCGCTCAATAAGCAAGTTGGAAGTTGGTACAAAAGAGATTTTCCATGTCCCGTTGGCTGGATGCAAAGCAGCCTTCCCACTTCTAACAAGGTTGTTATGGCTTCTTTTTGCCCAGGTCGAAAAGCGGTGAATCCAAAAATTTCTTTTAGCGTTTGATCTAGGGAGGAGATGTGTAAAGGGAGGTTTTTTTTGTACATGGGTTAGATGATGGCAAAAAGAGAAATATTCATTCAATACTTAAAAACGAGTTTTTTGTTTTTCAGAAAAGAAAAAACGGTTTAAAATGTACACGCTAATATACAGAAATTGTTAACAATAAGGAGAAAAAATGACTTGGGATGCAGCTCGCGTGCGGCATAACGCTTCGGTGCTTTATAATGATCTTTGTTCCTATGAAGGAGATAAGGTGTATGTGGATGCTAATGGGGATTTGCAATTCGACAATCGATTTTCCATGTCTATTCAATTGGCGCCTCTTGGAGACTATTCGAAAGAAGCTACAAGTAGAGTTGCGATTCGGACTTTACGTAATATTTTACGTGGATTAGAAACGGGCTCTCTTGATTCTCAGCGTATAATCAAAGAAATAAGACTTCCTGTTGGATGCGCTGAACATGTTCAAAAAAAATCTTCCGATAGGTTGAGTTTGGAAAGAGCTGTTGGTGGAAATGAGAAATGGGTCGATCACAAAACTTTTGGTCGAAATGTCGGAGAAGCAAGGCGGTTTAGGGCTTTAGAAAAATCTGAATCTTCTGATGATTTTGAATTGTTTGAAATAGATTTGCTTTATCGCGGAATATTTGTGTTAACAGGTCAAATCCAACTAGATAAAGCATCTTATCTAGAGTGTAAAAAGCTCTGCTCCAAATTTGAGCGCTTTGATTTTTCTTCCGATGAAGAGATCGTTGATATGCCGCTCTTGACTTAAGAATCGGCTATTAGACGGGAGATCTCTGCCAAAAATCGATTCTTCCGTTTGGGTAAATCTTAGCTGCATGTCCATTGGGAGAACATCCATTCTACGCAAGAGGCGATTTGCCTTTTAGCGATAGCCCCAGGAAGCGAGCAGTGGCTTTGGCCTGGTAGGATGTGGTAGACTTCTCCCTTATTCAGGGCGGGCAAGGAAGAATCGAGATTGGGAACAATAAGATCGTCTGGAGAGGCGTAAAATTCATAAGCCCTCTCTGCTACTCCAGGGGCGAGAGGCTCGCGGACGCGCTCTAGAAGCTCGAGGGCTTTTTTATTCCCGTAAGGCAATTCTTCTCGAAGAACGGGTTTCATCAACCACTTAGCCAAACCGAGCCAATTTAAATGGTTCATGAGAGAAGATCCGAGATGGATTCCAGCAATCGTAGAGACTTTGACAGGAGTCGTTGGAGCCTTTTCTCTCATGAGCGTTTCTAAATACGTGCAGATTCTGCTTCCATTCGATGTGCCTAAAAGACAGACGGGCTTTTGAGGGTTTTTTTTTGCATAATCCAAAATGACAGGTAAAATAGGATCTGCCGCTTCTTCTAGAGAACAATGGCCTTGTTTTGTCACAGAAGGAGCAAAGGTATCGATGTCGGGATGTTTTCTTAATCGATCTAATTGAAGGTTCCAGGTCGTGGGATGAGCGCTCAATCCGTGGATAAGTACGCAAAGCCCTTTGCTTTTGGGTTGCCAATCGTCGGGCCTGTCATACTGGTAATCGCCTCGAATATAATATCGATAAAGAGAGATGAAAAGAGCTTTTAATTCCCGTAGAATGCTGAGCGCTTTGTGCTGAATTTTTTTGATCAGGCTTCTTGTGTCTTGAATGAGAGTGTAATTCAGCTCATTCGAATCTGGTCGAAAAATATCAATGGTTGAGCACATGATTTTTTTGTTTTTTTTTGTTAAATTATATCGAACTAAATGTTAAGAATGAATAAAAATAGTTTCTTGATGGAAATTAAAATTTTTAAAGTTAATTTGCAAGATGTGGGTGAGTGTGATTTTTCTTTAATAGAGAGCTGCTCTCGTATATCTTGAAAATATGAATATTTTAATTGCAGGGTCCTCTGGTTTCATTGGGACGGCTTTGATCTCTTTTTTAAAGTCTCAGGGCCACCACATTGTGAAACTAGTGCGTACAAAGAGAGATCTTGGTCGAGATGCACTCTTTTGGGATCCTTCCAAAGGGGAGATCGACGTCGCCGCTTTCGATGGAATTGACGCAGTGATTAATCTCGCGGGAGAAAGTATTTTTTCCGGCCGTTGGACTAAAGAGAAGAAAAAACATATTTTGGATAGCCGCGTTGAGGCAACAGAAACGCTCGTTTCTGCCATGTGCAAGATCAAGCAGGCCCCAAAAGTGTTCATTCAAACGTCAGCGATTGGATTTTATGGCAACCGAGGGGAGCAAATCTGCGATGAAACAACGTCGGCTGGAGAAGGGTTTTTATCCGAGGTGTGCCAGGCATGGGAAAAAGCTTGTGAGCCGGCCTCTACAGCAGGCATTCGCACGGTGATTTTCCGTTTCGGCCTTGTGCTGGGAGCGGAAGGAGGAATGCTTCGGACTTTATTGCCTTTGTTTAAATGCGGGCTTGGATCGAGATTAGGTTCTGGGCGTCAATGGATGAGCTGGATTGCAATCGATGATCTTACGGGCTTATTTCAATGGGCTTTGACGCATCGAGAGTTTTCGGGCGTCGTCAATGCTGTATCTCCAGAGTGCGTAAGTAATGCGACGTTCACCTATGCGCTCTGCCATGTGCTGCATCGTCCCCCTTTTTTTCTTTTGCCTGCCTGGTTGCTCCGTTTTGTATTTGGACGTGAAAAGGCGGACGCTTTATTGCTCAGCAGCGCGCGCGTTCGGTCTTGCGCGTCTTATGATTTCTTGTATCCCGGGCTACAGGCGGCTCTCCGGCATATTTTGCGGCGGCAGTGATTCCATGGCCTCTTTCATGATATCTGCTATTTTGCGGCTCTCTGTTGGTGAAAGGGGAGGTTTTACGTTAGCTAAAAACATGCTGATGAGAAATTTCGCAGTAGAATCATCTCCCATTTTTCTAGGGACGTAATGAAAATGGACATGAGGCACGCTTTGGCCTACTTCTTTTCCATTTTTTTGGAGTAGAAGATAAGACGCTGTGCCAAACACGTTTATCGTAGCTTCATTGACTAGCTTAATGACTTTGCCTATTTGCAGGATTTCTTTATCTGAAAGTTCTTCAAAACGCTCCACGTGTCTTTTGGGGATGACCAGACTGTGGCCCGGCAAAATAGGCCGATGTGTGCAAAGAGCAATCGCCAGTTCGTCTTCATAAAAAGTTTGCATGTTGAGCACGTTTGGATCGCAAAAAGCGCAGTAGTTTAAAGCTAGCTTAGGAGAAAATGCTTTGAAAGCGAACACGTAGAGCCCGATGACAAGGCAGATGAGTAAAAGAACGGAAAGAACAATTTTTTTGATCATGTGAGGTTTTTCCAGCATTCGGTTGTATGATCGTCCACTAGGCCGACCGCTTGCATATAGGCGTACATAATTGTGGGCCCAACAAAGATCATGCCCCGTTTTTGCAAATCTTTGGAAAGAGCTCGACTCTCATCAGTTGCTGTAGGAGCTTCTTTAAGAGTTGTCCAGGAGTTTTTCACTTGCTGGCCATGGACAAAGCTCCAAAGATAACGATCAAAACTGCCAAATTCTTGTTGGATGTTGAGAAATACTTTTGCATTTTGGCGTGCTGCGTAGATTTTTAGACGGTTGCGGATGATGTTTGGATTTTTCGTTAAATCGTTTAATTCTTGGTCGCTCATCGCGGCCACTAGCTTAGGGTCGAAGTGGTAAAAAGCTTCTCGGTATCCCTTTCGTCTTTTCAGGATTGTCTCCCAGCTCAGGCCCGCCTGAGCTCCTTCTAAAATCAGCATTTCAAAGAGTTTTTGATCGTCATGAACGGGAACTCCCCACTCTTCATCGTGATAGTCGGCGTAAAATTTCTGATTGGGCCCATTTCCAAAACATCGGTGTTTATCTGTGGATGAATTTTTTGACATAAATGTTTTTTTTACTGATGATTTGAATCTGTGTTTATACCGAAGAAAACTGAAGAATCGATTTTTGACAGCGATCTCCCGCCTATAAGCCGATTCTTCAGCTTTCTTCGGTAAAAGGAGAGGGATGTGGTCTTGCGTTTCTTAACTATGATCTTCACTTGCGGCGCGCTATCTCTCTATTCTTTGGATCAGTGTACAGAAGAAGAGTGGAAACAGTCAACTTGCGGCGTGCCCAATGTGGCCGTCCAAAGGTGCAGACTGGACATTTCTGCCGATGTATTATTGTGGGCCGCCTCTGAGAGCGGAAGCGAGAATTGGGCGCAAATCTTTACTTCGGCAGGCTCTTCAGAGGCTATAGATGTTCTCTCTGTTGATTTCGGCTGGGATCCGGGCGTTCGTATAGGATTGGACTATGCGATGGACTACGACCAGTGGAACATGGAGGGGATTTATACCTGGTACCGTACTCAAGGTTCGTCTCAAGCCTCCTCTGGAAACATTTCCTCTTCTTTCTTGGGAGCTTTTTATATCAACAATGCAGACGGCTCGAAAGACTCTGGCGTCCAATATCAGCAAGCTAGTATCAAATGGACGATTTCTCTGAATCTGCTCGACTGGCAAATAGGCCGGAAATACTGGGTGAGTTCTGCTTTAGCTCTCCGTCCATTTTTGGGGCTTAAGGGAGGGTGGATCGATCAGACAATTGATTCTGCTTGGAAAGGGCCTATTGGAGTGAGCAATTTTAGTTCGGGATCAGAGACGATTCAGAATAATTTTGTCAGCGTTGGTCCTAGCATCGGTTTGGAGTCGCAGTGGCGATTAGGTGCTATCTGCGCTCACACATTGAGTTTTTTTGCCGATTTTTCAGGGGCCATTTTATGGGGACGTTGGAGGTTTAAAGACGTGTATCGAAATAACGCGCCTCAAATCGTCTCGGTTTCTTTGCCTAGCTTTCAAAACGGCGCTTCCATGCTGAGGTCTTTAGCTGGCATCGAATGGAGTTATTCCTCTTTTGCTCTTCGAGCCGGCTATGAAGCGCAATTTTGGCTCGATCAACTTCGGTTTTATTCTTTCAATGCTGGCCGGCTCAATAGCCTTCTCGCTTTTCAAGGAGGGTCGATAGATGTCAGCTTTAGTTTTTAGAGCTCTTTGTCTCTCTTTTCCTCTTTTGCTTGCCGCAGAACACTTTTCTTTAGAAGAGAGTGGGGTAGCCAACCTTTCTACCCGTTTGGAAAGCTCCTCTTCAAGCTGGGATTTGTCGGGCGAGTTTTTGATTTGGTATGCTTCCGAGCAGCTTTCTTCCGCTTGGTTTAGCCAAATTACGACCGAGATCCAAGGATTTGACGTTTTCGATACGTTTTCTGCAACACCTTTCAGTTTCTCTTGGGATGTCGGTTTTCGAGTCGGTCTCGGTTACGGCATGGAGTATGATGAGTGGGACACGCAGCTTTCTTGGTCTCGATTTTGCACAAGCGCTCAGCATAGCGTGGCCGGCGGCGTGATTCTTCCTGAATTTTTTGGCACTTTTTTGCATGGAGACGGCCCCGATTTTGGCTCAATCGATTGGAGCCTTTTTTATAACATGATGAACTGGGATTTGGGCCGCAGTTATTGGGTGAGCGACGCTCTCTCTTTTCGTCCATTTTTTGGCTTACAAGGAGGCTGGATTGATCAGACGATGCATTCCAAGTGGCATGTTGTCTCTCAAACTGTCAATGGCGTCGCCACTCCCGTCGATTATCTCGCCAAGGAAGATTTGCGAAATGATTTTTGGGGAGTGGGGCCTTTAGGAGGGATCAACACCAAATGGATTTTAGGACGCACGAGCTCGTATCGTTTCCATTTGTTTGGAGATGTTTCCAGCGCTTGGATGTGGGGCGTTTGGGCTTGCGATGATATCTACACCAATCCGACTCCAGAGAAAATCTCGACGAACATGTCCGATTCGACCCTCGGCGCCCTTATGCTCCGAGGGATCATGGGTCTTGGCTGGGATGCGACGATCCGTAAAATCAGCGTCTCTTTACAGATGGGATTTGAAACGCAGTTTTGGCTCAATCAGCTTAGAATCCCCACGTTTCAGCAGCTTCGCTTGCACGGTGATTTGACGTTGCAAGGCGGCAGTTTTAAAGCTCGATTGGATTTTTAATCATATGAAAAAACTCGTTTTCCTTTTGTCTTTTAGCCGCGCTCTTTTCGCAGATGGTTTAGCCAACCCCTCAGACCGCACTCTTCTCGATTCGCGCTATGTTGATCTGTCCGCCAGTTTCCTTTATTGGCATGCAGCTGAATCGATCGATTGGGCCTCTACCATGACTCTAGAGCCTCAGGTGGAAAAACTCGCTTATCAGACAAGCGGATTCGGTTGGGATCCCGGCATTCGCATCGGCCTTGGCTACAACATGCGTCATGATGATTGGGACTCTCAAGTCTCTTATACATGGTTTCAGACGCAAAATGCCGCTCAAATTTCTGGCGACATCACGGCCGCTTATCTTGGAAGCAAAGTCGCCCTTTACAACTCGTATGAATCCGCCTCGTTAAAATGGGCTCTTGCCTATAATATCTTAGATTTTGATCTTGGCCGCAGTTTCCTCGTCAGCTGCTCTTTTTCCCTCCGCCCTTCCCTCGGTCTTAAAGGGGGCTGGATTGATCAAACAATCCGCACGTTCTGGGTTAATCCTCTCGTTGAAGGGATTCGTTTTTCCCTCACCGCTCACGAAGATCTGAAAAACAACTTTAGCGGCGGCGGTCCTAAATTCGGTCTTTCCGCGAAATGGCTCTTGGCTCATTCCCATTTCAGCCTCCTCGGACAATTCTCCGGAGCTTTTATGTGGGGCCACTGGATCTTTAAAGATAAATTCTACGGTGGTCTTACGCATGTGTCCGTACAAGTTGGCGAAAGAAATCTCGCCGCTATCCAACTTCAAGGTCTCATCGGTCTCGGATTCGACACAAATTTTAATGACGATCTTTCCCACTTTTCCTTGAAAATCGGCTACGAAATTCAAGACTGGTTCGATCAATATCAAGGATTCGACAATTTCTCAGGAGGCCATAGCAATGACTTGATTCTCCAAGGCCTCTCTTGCGATCTGCGGGTTGATTTTTAGGAGTTGGGGCTTCGCCCCCTATAGTTTATAGTTTTCTTCGACTTTTCAGTTTCTTTGGATTTAAGTCCCTATCGCCTTCCAACGCTTCGCGTTTCCAGTTGATGACTTGCGTTTGATGATCGATCGAGGCGATCGAT
>JAJXYX010000030.1 GCA_021780355.1 bacterium
CCTCGATCGATCATCAAACGCAAGTGATCAACTGGAAACGCGAAGCGTTGGAAGGCGATAGGGACTTAAATCCAAAGAAACTGAAAAGTCGAAGAAAACTATAAACTATAGTTCAAAGGGCGAAGCCCTTTGATGGGTTTGTAAGGACGAAGCTCTTAGAAGGTGAGGAAAAATTCCAAGGTCATCTGATGGGATTGGAATTTAGAGCCGAACTCGCCTTGGTAGAAAGCCATGATTTTAGGATATAGAGGTTTGATAGGATCGAAGATGAAGGCAAATTGGCCGACGCCTAGATTTTGGTTTGAGGTGAGCGTTTGCACTGTGAATGAGCCGGGGAATCCTACGAGATATGCATTGATTTTTCCAGGATTGAAGGATTGGATATTTACATAGCTTCCTTTTTCTTGAATGGTCAGATTCCAGGAATTGAAAAATAACGTAGTATAAAGGCGTATGCCTGCTTCTGTGCGCAGAAGGGAACCATAGCGGTATTTTTGACCTGCGTTAAAAGGGCCACTTCCGTGTTCTTTGTAGCTGCTTTGCCAAGCATTCGACCAATCGCACATAGCAAAAGGATTGAAGATCAATACGGTATCTTGCGTACTTTTGGCTCGGTTGGTATTGAAACCGATCTCAAGGTGGGGCAGAGCTTGCCATCCGTCGGGATGGGAAGAGGATTTAAAGGTAAATCCGGTCATGTCGATATTGCGGGTTTGGTCGATTTGGACGAGACCTCCCCAGCCGGCTAGATCGAGATAAAAGTTTTTCCCGGTCCAAGAAGCGTAGACAAAAACGTCCTCTTGATTGATGTTGCTATGACCCGCCCCTTTTTTCTCATGGACGTGCGAATAAAGATAGGTAACGCCGAGGCCGAGTCTTGCAGTTTCGCTGACTTTGGAGTCGAAGGCTAAAATACCGCCGCCGACAAAGGGATTAAATCCGGGGGTTTGTTTTTGCGACCGTTGATAGGCTAGCACTCCAATGACATCAAACCAGATCGTGTAAGGATGTTTTTCTTCGTCATTAGGATCGCATTTCTGATCGTTTTTTTTGCCTTTTGATAAAATATTAAAGGAAGTTAGCAGTTCATCTTCCGATTTGATCTCTTCCGTTTTCGAAAAGATGGAAGATTTCACAGGAGGCTCGTATTTTCTGCGGTGAATAAAGCGCTGCGCGCATAAATGCGTGGAAAGGTTTGTAGTCAGATAAAAAGAGTTGTTGATAGCTGTATATAAGGAGGCTGCATTGCGCGTTGGCGCCGCGCTTTCAAGGGCGGCTTCCAGGCTTCCGTCTAAAACGGCAGGTACAAAATAAAAGGCGTTTTCGGGAGCATATTCATTGATGTAATCGGCGAAGATTAAGTTATTTCCTTTAAGGCCGTCTGTAGGGATATAAGAGAGCATGCCGAGGCTTACGCTTTCAATCACGCCGTTGGCAAGTCCTAGCGATAAAGGGATAACTGTTCCGCTTGAAGAAATCAAAGCGGCGTAGCCGGCAGTTGTATTTGATTGGCCTCCGATCAATCCTTGGCCATATTCATTCATTGCAACGCTATTGATCGTTGAGGTCCCTAATGACGAAAGATCGAGGGCTGTGGCTATACCTGAGGGAGAAATCAAGGCGGCATAGGCTTCATTTGTATTTTGCGTTCCGCCGACGAGTCCTTGGTTAAATTCATTGATCGCTACGCTGTTGATTGTTCCATTGGTAACTCCAAGGCTGACCAATGTGGGAGAACTGATAGGAGAAAGTAAGGCAGCATAAGGATCGGAGCCATTTTGCCCTCCGACAAGTCCGTAGCCTAAGTCATTTAAAGAGACGCTATTGATGCTTCCCGTTGTAATGCCTCCTGGCAGCGTGATCGCTGTGGCAGCTCCAGATTCGGATACACTAGCGGCGTAAGCGCTCGTGCCGTTTGTTCCTCCAATGAGGCCTTGTCTCAAATTATTGAGAGAAACGGTGAGGATGTCTCCTGTTGCTGGGAGCTCGGACACTGCGCTAGTCAAACCTGAAGGGAAAACAAGGGCAGCATAGCTATTGCTTATATCGGAGCCTCCGACAAGACCATAACCTGTATTATTGAGAGAGACGCTGTTGATATTTGTGCTGGTATTAGGCAAAACTACCTGTGTGGCCAGACCGATAGGAGAGATGATCGCTACATATCCGGAGGACATATCATTGCCTCCGATAAGGCCGTAGTTAAATAGGTTGATGGCTACGCTATTGATAGTTCCGTCCGGAGTGAAGGGAATTTGCGAGACGGTGCCGTCGGGAGAAACGGTCGCGGCGTAAGCAGAATTTAAAAGGCTTCCATCGTATCCGCCGATAAGGCCGTAGCCAGAAGGATTGATCGATACGCTGTTTATGATGCTAGTTGGCGTTAAACTGGGGCTTATATCCGTTAGGACTCCAGAAGGAGAAATAATCGCTGTGTAAGCATCAGATCCGCCAGATTGTCCGCCAAGAAGCGCCCATTGGAGCGGATCTGCAGTCTGTGCATGTACGCAGGTAGTCATAAAAATGAATGCGAGGGAGAGTGGTGCGGAGAATCGATTATAGATCGTCATATACGTGCGCTTACCTTGTCTGGCTTCTGATAGGCCTTTATTTGCTTATACACAGTTTTTTATTTTTATCCAGCATAAGTAAGCGCATTTTTTTAAACATCTGATTGTAAATGATTAACAATTTAAAAGAAAAAATCAAAAGGGATTCCAAAGGGCGATAGTTCTTTGGTAGGTTATTAAGGACGAAGCTGTTAAAAACTACCCTTAAGCTGCCGGCTTTGTTTGTAAGCTTCCCAGCCAGCTTGTTGATAGAGAAGAGCTTGTTCGATTGGGTTTTTGGCATGAGTGATGTCTCTGCCGACGATAAGGATATCGCTAAGATTGTTTGCAATGATCTCTTCCACGGTTCGGTAGCGCTGTCCGAGAGCATCTTTTCCAGGGTTGAGTTTGACTCCAGGCGTCATGTGGATGAAGGCGGGATTTTCGCTGATTTTACGCAGAGAGATGAATCCCATCACATAATTGGCGAATTGATCTGCTAGTTGAGCGGCTTTGCGTGTGTAGGCGCCTTTGGCGAGAGTTCCTTGGCTGCTCATCTCTGCGAGGAGTAAAAGACCTTGTCCTTTGGGAAAGCCGATGGTTTTAAGGCCCTCGATGATGCCGGGGCCGGGGACGATATGAGCATTGATGAGATCCGCCCAGTCGGCGATGCGATAAAGCCCGCCCGCATATTGCAGAGCGGACGTTTGGCCGATGTCGGCGAATTTACGATCTTCAAAAATGATGAACTGATGCCGTTTTGCGACGTCTTGAAGCTGTTTTCCAAAATCGGGCGTAAAGTCGGAGAGGATGTCCACATGGGTTTTAAATACGCAGATAAAAGGACCGAGATGTTCTGCGAGTTCAAGTACATGTTTTTGCGAGGCGGAGTCGGCCGCAACGGCTAGGTTGCTCTTTTTGTCTTCCATGAGCTTAAACAGCTTTTGCGCAACCGGATGGCGCGTCAAAGAGGCTCTTTTTAAAAAACTAAGCGGCTCTTTCATAGGGTTTGGTGCGTTTGGATAAAAGCTTTTGTTTCATCGGCTGTTTGTTGACTGATGAGCCCGCGAGAGAGAAGTTCTTCTAGAATGTGCGGCAGAGTCAGCGCGGAATGGAGCCGAATATTTTTTTGCGCTAGCAGACGCTCAGCTCCTTGGCCTCGATTCACGAGCACGACGGCATCTTGCACGACAAGCCCTTCTTCTTGGAGGGAAGAAGCGGTTTCAGCGACGCTGCTTCCAGAGGTGACGACATCTTCGACGATCAAGCAAGTTTGGCCAGTGTGGAAAATGCCCTCGACCATTTTTTTGGTTCCGTACTCTTTTTTTTCTTTGCGTTTGAGGATCAAAGGCACTTGATGACGAATCGAGATGGCCGTTGCAAAAGGAACCGCCGTGTAAGGAACGCCGCAGAGAAGATCAAAAGTTGCCTTTTTTGCCGTTTGATAAAGGGCCTCTCCGATCGCGCTCAGCAGATCGGGCTTAGAGATCGTCAAGCGAAGATCGATATAAATAGGAGAGACGAGTCCGCTCTTTAGGGTAAAAGAGCCGAAGCGGACAGCCCCGAGGGAAAAAAGTTCGTGGATCAGTTTTGCTGTCATTTATGCCTCTCGTGCCATTTCATGGCTAAGTAAGGATCCCACATCATGCCTGTTGCAGTCATTGCGATTTTGGCCCCTGCTTCGAGAAATTCATCAAAGTGGTGCGGCTCGACAATGCCGCCGCAGCCCATGAGCGTGAGGTTCAGGTGATTTTTTTTGTTGATCGCAGAGGCTTTTCGCATCCACTCGAGAGCTTGCGGGCGAATGGCAGAGCCGCAAACGCCGCTTGTAGGGCGCGTAGGGCCAAGCGCTGATTTTCCTTCCCCGTTTACCACTTCCATGCTGACTGAGTTCAGCCCGCAAACGGCGCGGACCCCCGCTTTGGCGGCAGTTATGAGCACCTCTTCGAGCAGGGTTTCGTTCGGGAAAAGCCCCACCTTGATAATGAGAGGAATTGGATGGATCGCTTTGACGAGCGCTGAAGCAAATTGCTTGACTGTCTCTGGCGATATATAAAGGCACCCTTCTGATTTCCCTACATTGGGACATGAAAAATTCGCCTCGATGAGTTTGGCTCCTGCTTCTTTTGCTAAAAGAGCTGCTCGAACAAAATCTTCGGCAAAGCTAACTCCTTGATTGGGGGTCCCTACGATGGAGACGATGAGCGCTTGGCCATCTTCTAGATATTCGTGGGCTTTTGCGATATCTTTGAGGAGGAAATCGGGCGATTGGGAAGGCATGCCAAACGAATTTGTAACTGTTAAATGGGCAGCATCAGGGGGCATTCCCATCCGGGTATGAGCTGTTTTGGGCGAATCGGGCTCGACAAAAATCATATTGGGTAGAGCGTGGGCAGGATGAGCAAAACTGCGGATCGTCTTGTAGACTGGCAGATCAAACCCGAGCTGACAGGCTAATTTGACCCATCGAGAGTTGAGTAATGGGCCTGCAGGGACTCCGAGAGGCGATTTGAGAGAAAATCCCAAAAAATCGATCCGTCGTTTCGACTCGGGCCTTTTGGGGATAGTTCCAGAAAAAAAAGGGCCGTTTTGGGCATTGAAGGTGTAGGTCTTTTCGATATCGTAAATGGGGGGATGCTGAGGGTAGCGATCTTTCATAATGCTTGCACATCGAAGAGGCGGCCGGAGGCGATGGTGTAGCGGGGCCAACCTTTCAATGTTTTCCCTTGATAGGGAGACCATTTGACTTTTGTGTGTAGCTCTGCATCATCGACTGTCCGCACAGTTTCAAGATCGACCAGCACCACATCTTCATTGCGAGGGATGCGGAAAATCTCTTGAGGACGAGTATGAGTGAGAGAAATAATTTGCGCAAGAGTCAACTTGTTTTCATGATAAGCATTCAACAAAAGAGGAAAGTAGAGCTCAATAGCCGGAAATCCTGAAGGGGCCTGGCCAAAAGGTTTTGTCTTTTCTTCCAAAGTATGAGGCGCGTGGTCGGTGCCGATCGTATCGATGGTCTGATCTTCTATAGCGTCCCATAAAGCGGCCGCATCGGCCTTTGAGCGAAGCGGAGGATTGACGAGCGCTTTGGTTCCGAGTGATGCATAGTCTTCGTCGGTCAAAAAAAGATGGTGGGGAGTCACTTCTGCGTAAACGGGCAGTCCTTTGTATTTGGCTTTTCGAATGAGCGCGATCTCTTCTACGGTGCTTACGTGAGCCACATAAAGCCTTGTCCCATATTTTTCTACTAAGCTAAGGGCTTCTTGCAACGCTTGGACCGCGACTTGGCTGCTTCGAATCTGCGAATGGAAAGCAGGGTCTGTTTCTCCTGCATATTGCTCTCTTCTCGTCTGCAGAAGTTTTTCATCTTCCGCATGAACGGCGATCATGACGTCATTTTCTGCTGCGATGCGAAAGGCTTTATCGAGCGCGTCGGGGTTATTCATGAGCAGATCGCCAGTTGAGGAACCCATGTAAATTTTGACAGCTGCAATCTCGCTGGCAAGCGATGCGATCTCTTCTAAATGGTGTTCATCGGCGCCGAGATATAAATAATATCTCAAAGGAATATCTACTCTTTTTAGCTGCTCATCGATGAGTCTTTTTTTCTCTTCAAAACGCTCTCGATTATAGCAAGCTGGCATGTTGTTCGGCATGTCCAAGACAGTGGTCACTCCGCCTGCGATCGCCGCTTTAGCAGCGGTTTCCCAGTTTTCTTTATGTTCTGCGCCCGGAGTGCGGAAATGTACGTGGGGATCGATCAAGGCAGGAAAGAGCGTAAGGTTTTTCGCATCGATGACACGGCGCTCTTGGCTTTGTAAAAACATGCTGATGCGGCGCCCATTTGCCGTCTGCACTTTTCGTATTTCAATCATACTTTTTGTTTATACTGCGATTAGGCAGTATCCTGCAAGAGAGGACTTAGATCATTTGTAAAATTGAGGGGAATTTTTTTTCAGTTTTTACTTGGCTCTATACCCAACGTGATTCAAAATTTGGCCTCTAGGCGGGTTCAAAGCGCCAAAAATCGATTCTTACAAAGGGGGATTGTATTGATTTAATGGTTCATCCGGGGAATCGGTACCTGCCCATAGAGGAATGAGCCTAGGGCCTATAAAAAATGATGAATTCTGATAGTGAATGGGTTACAAAATAAGTTAAGCTTCGTAGATCCAAAAAAAAAGTAG
>JAJXYX010000002.1 GCA_021780355.1 bacterium
TTGCTTCGATACTACCCCCCCTTTACGACAATCGATTTTTGGCAGCTTTCAATCCCGCCTGTAAGCCGATTCTTCAGCTTCCTTTGGTATCCGTCCTTTGGAAACCTATTTTTTTAAGATATAAAAAAAGCTCCTACATCGGAAAGTAAGTAAGCTCGAAGATATGTTTGTAAAATAGGTTTAAAGGTGGGGCTTTCAAATTCGTGATCAAGGCCTTTAGCCTCGGGATGCGGATCTAATAAAATAAGATCTTCTCTCATTTTCAATGTGTTTTCTAATCGATCGGAAGCTCCTATTTCATTTGAAGAGAAAAAGCTAGGATGCAACAGTTCTACTAAGTGGACAAGGTCGTTTTTGCTTGCGAATTTTAAAGATAAATAGCAAAAATCGCAGGGAATAATTTTTGCTGGCGCAATGGACAGAACAATCAATCGGTCGGTAATTTCTTTGGAGCTATGGGAAAGAGCGTTATATACATGAATGGCTCCTTGGCTATGGCATATTTGCAAAATTTTTCTTTCGGGGTAAGCTCGATTATATTCATGGAATTCTTCCCAAGACGCTTTCAAAAGATGCTCCACATTCGGTGAGAATCCAAAATAATTAAGCGCCAGCATTTCCAATACATCAACAGGCGCAGAATTTGAATGATTATAAATAAAATCGATCCCCACATCTTCTGCAACCAAGCTTTGTAAATACACTTGATGAAGCCTCGCTTCTTGCAAACTTGTATTGATGCCATTGACCCCTAAAATTAACATCTGCTGATTTGAAGGGCCCAGCGTAGGCAGCCTATGAGAACTCGTCCTCAAAGAAAGAATGTTTCGTTCATACCAAGCGTCTACCGAAAAAGAAGCTGGATCTTGACTTTCTTTAGAGCCTATCGAAACAACAGCTTCATCTTCCCTCTCCTCGCCATAACAAGAAATATTCTCATCGACATGCTGTCTATACCAATCCTGAAAAACAAAAGGGCGATCGAGCGTGGCCTTAGGATAGTTAGATTGAAAAACCTTTTCGGTCCGACATTGAACATTTCCTAACTCTTCTTCTTCATCCCATCGGCCCAAACCAAGATCCGATGGATCATCGCAGCCGCTGACATCCCCTTCGATCGACATAAATGTCCTCCCCATTAATCAGAGAAAACACCTTAAATAAAAATTTATTTAGACAAAAGATTTTTTTTAACGTGAAGGGCGCTTCGTCTTGCATGCCAAAACAAATAGGATTCCAAAGGACGAAGTCCTTTGGTCTATAGTTTATAGTTTTCTCTGGGTTCTCATTTTGTTTTCTCTAAACCCCTATCGCCTTCCAACGCTTCACGTTTCCAGTTGATGACTTGCGTTTGATGATCTGAGGTGACAAGTGAAATTTTCTTTAAAAGGAAAAGAGCTAGGTTCATAATATCTTTCGACAAAAAAAGGAATACCATCAACCTGCTCAAAGCTTTATTAATGATTCTGTCTATGTGGCGACCCGCTTTCTGTAAAAAAGCTGCTTTTGCCCGCGCCAAAGAACTGACCTTCGCCTGTCTCTGTGCCTGCGGTCAGAAAACGATTACCAGCATGGCTATCTTTTTAGGACGAGGTCATAAAAGCTTTTGCCACGAAAACATTGAAAATACCACGGCGAGATTTTGGAGGTCTTCCCGTCCAACATTGTTCTGGTAATGGAATTTTCTGAGAGTGGACTGTTTCAAGAACATAAGTCAGTTGAACTAAAGTTTTTGAAATGGGCCCTGCCTCGCGTTCGAGGTCTGGAAAAAAAGTTCGTTGAATTTGGTCTAAACCGCGTGATATAAGACTTAGTAAGTTAGTCATTGCTTTGCTCTTTTTTTTCGTTCTAAGCAAACAACATTTTAGAGCAAAGCAGGACTTTTTCAAAATTTTAATTTTCTGAAAAACTCCGACGCAGTCGGAGCTTTGCAATTACCTCAGATGGCTATAATAGATGCTTACTGACGATTCAGTCTGATGAATTAGCCTATCCAACATTCAGAAATGTTCCAAAGTAGATTTTTTTCCAGCCATAGGATATTGTACTTGCTTATACGCGAGTGCCATGAACGAATTTGCATCAGAATACGGCGACTACATTATCTATGTCGATGAAAGTGGAGATCACAGCATCGCATCTATCAATCCCCGCTATCCCTTATTCGTTCTTTCTTTTTCCATCATTCGGAAAGATCTTTACGCTCATAGCATTTCACCAGCGCTCCGCATGCTCAAATTTTCCGTTTTCGGCCATGACATGGTCGTTTTCCATGAACATGAGATTAGAAAGAAGTTGGGAGCCTTCAACACATTAGGAAAATCCCAAAGGGAACATCTCCTTGAATCTCTGTCTAACCTCATCGCAGGGGCAGATTTCACGGTTGTTCCAATCGTTATCGATAAGCTAGCCTTAAAGCGTCTCGGATTAGATCTCCATCACGTCTATCATCTGGCCATGCGCCTTGGTCTTGAACGAGTCTATAAGTTTCTTTGCTCCAAGCAACAAGGAAATTCGAAGAGTCACGTGATCTTTGAAGCTCGCGGTCGTATAGAAGATCTTGCGTTGGAAGTGGAATTCAGAAGAGTATGCGACTGTCAGAATCCTCTTAGAAAATTGCTTCCTTTCGAAATCGTTCTGGCCGATAAGAAAACAAACTCCGCTGGCCTACAGTTAGCAGACATGATTGCGCGTCCTATTGGACTTTCTGTTCTTAGGCCAGATCAACCAAATCGGGCGTTTGATATTCTGCGTGAGAAAATCTATCAGGAAGAAGAGCTTTTTGTTTACCCTATAAAAGCGAAAGGCCCCGAGGTAGTCCTCGAGGCACAGACGCCGGTAGGGTAGTCCCGACCCATTTATAATTTCATTCTAAACCATCTTCTAATTTTTGTAATCCCCCATCAACCCTCATGGCACGCTAGCGGCACATCAATCCCCTATCAGCCCCATCTGACAACAAAGTTATTCATTTGATCTCAACACACAACTTATTGTACCATCGCGATGTGAACAGTTGGTCAGAGATGACCAGTGTAGGAAGAAGACGGACTCATAACCCGTCGGTCTCAGGTTCAAGTCCTGGTTGCCCCATTCTTTTGGACGATTCTTAAAATCCAGCATTGTTAAGAACGGTTCTCTCACTGAAAATGAGAGACTTCCGTCTTTCAATTGCAAGTTCTGAAATACTAAATCTAAAAGTTGACGTTTTTCGTCCACTTCAGAACTTTCAAAGATTTCCCTAGCTCTTGTTGCTAGGTTCATGACCATATTGGCTGTGACATAAAAATTGTGATCAGCCTTTTCATGACGTGCCATTTGTTCGACTATCTCTGCTTGAAGAGCTTTGCTGTCTTTAACCTTATCGAGGTATGTTTTCTGGTCAATAAGACCATCCAGCTTATCATCGTACATCTGGTTAATTCGCTTTTGAATGCGGTCTTGCTCTCTGCGTAGAGCTGTTAAGCTTTCAGTATGGAAAAGACTTTCGGATTCATGGATTTTCTTGAGATAGCTTGTCACCTCAGCAATTTGCTGCTCACTTAAGGCGATATGGTCAAAATACTGGGATAGTGACTCAACTAGTGGCTCCTCTCGTTTATAGACTTTTTTACAAATTCCCTTGGCATTCGTGCAGCTGTAGTAAATATAACGCTTTTTATGGATTTCTGGGGTTACGGTACATCCACAATGATCACAGGTAATCAAGCCTCGAAGAATAAACGGCTCGCTGATCTTTTTATGGGGCTTTTTGTGATAGCCAGCAGCTACGTCCTGTACTTGTTGATATAGAGTTGTTGAAATAAGAGGCTTATAGTGGTGCTCTGCTAATCCATACTTTGTCTTCATTGTGCCACAGTAAAATGGATTTTTGAGGATAGAGTCGACTTGAGATTTACCCACTTTTTTTCCTTTTCTTGTGCGTAGCCCGTCCTTTTCGGCTTCTTCTGCCAGCTTTAAGAGGGAGTAATTTCCAGACGCATAAAGCTGAAAAAGCTTAACAATAAACGGAGCCCTATCAGGATCAGGGACAATTGTCTTCTCGCCTTGCTCATTCAGCACATGAATGTATCCTAATGGTGATAAGCCTATCGAAGTTCCGTTTTTCACAGATTGTTCTTTGCTACGCTTAACGTTGTCACTCAATTGGAGGACATAGCTACGGGCAAACATAACTCCCATATCCCAACGCAGAATATCAGCAGAGTTGGACTTAAGATTCAGTACAAGCCCTTCACGCATGAAGTGAATTTCAACCTTACCTTCTTTGCGAAGTTCCTCTAAAACTACCGACTCCTTAAAGCTACGCTGAACTCGGTCGATGGTATCAGCGACTAAGGCCATCGTCTCTTTGGATTTACGAATTTGCACAAGAATCTTTTCAAATTCTTTCCGTGTGTCTTTGGTGGATGATTCCGTGATTTTAAAAACTTGGTCAACAACAAGCCCTTTTCTCTCAGCATATTCTCGCAGACGCCGTTCCTGAGCAGGAATAGACTGACCCTCCTCTTGTTCTTTGCTCGAGACTCGAGCTAATAGTATTGCTTTCATTCCATTACAATCCTGTTACATTTTTATTGAGAGACATTTTATCATTTGAGCCCTATGAATACCACTTCCATTATACGCCACCAACCGCCACTATCGCCACCATAAGCCCAGACTGTCTTTTGACAAAAAATTCAGCATGTTTAAATCGCAAATTTTTTAAATCTTTTTGAAAAAGCATGGTGGCGACAGTGGCGGATAGTGGCGATCTAAAAAGACTCTTTCCCTATAAATCGATATTCCTTCACTTCAATCGATCCAGAATCTCCCCCACGCAAATCTTTAACTAACCTTCGTTGAATTCTAACATCATCTATTGCAATCTCTTCTAGAGACATTTCATCTTCATTTAGTTTCTGCCCATTTTTAAAACAGGTTGCAAATTCCTTTCCCATTGCAATAAGAATTCTAGAGCGGTCGGTCTGGTCACCTAATTCATTGGATTGTTTTAAGCTAGGAAGTGACACACCTGCCTCTTCAAGTAGCTCCAGTATATCCAGCGTTTTTAACCATCGATTCGACAATGAGTTTTTTAAGACGAGAAGTGCAACAGTTCTAAGAAAATTCATTTGTGTGCTAACAAGTCTTTTCTGTGTCTCACGATGGCCGTCCATTAAAGGTGGTAGTTTAAAAATATTTTGGACAATCCAATCTAAGGGCCTAGCCCACCAACGAAAATCGTGACGACACTCATCTGTTTGAGGTCGCCCCTGACAAACCCATTCATCAATGACGGCAGCTATAGACCCAAAATATAGAGAATTATTTGCTAAAACATGTTTGATCAAATCGCCTTCAGGATAAGTTTTAAATTTATAACTTGGTTCTTGTTTGCGAAGCTGTACAGAGCAGCAGCGGTTAACAAGGTCCTGAGTAAATTCGCACTGATTGCTTGTAAGATACAAGATCACTCTTCTAAGGTCTATTTCGATAGGCTGCATGTATGGAATCCTCGCAAGATGGAAACTTTCAGTAAGCAAAGATTCTATTGCTGGTGAATCTATCTTCCCTCTGATGTTGTCTAAACTAATAAAAGAATGTCCACGAATTAAGCACATATCTAAAGCTTCTTCAAGCGTTCCAACCCCTCTTTTCTGAGTAATGGTTTTTGGATGGTTATTGTAAAGGGCAGCTGTTAACTTTACCGAATAACCCTTACCTGTTTGTGATTCATCCGCTTCTACAGAAAACAATGGAGCGCGCCCAGAAATAATTCGCCCTGTAATTAGTCCTGGAGTCAGTAATTGTGCTATTGCTCTAGATTTATCGGAAGGATTAGCAAATTTAAAGTCTACAAGTAGACCAAGGAGTAATTCGATAGCCTTGTTTAAGGCAACTTTTATAGGTAATCTGGAATATGATAAAATCCCATGTTCTTTATTGTATCCAGAGATTGTTTGCAAAACATCACCTTTGTCCAAAATCAATATAGGACAGCTAGATAGAACTTTAATTTCTGGCACTTCTTGCTGAAACGAACTAGAATCCATAATGAGTTGAGCTTGAGAGCTGTTCAAAATAGTCGGTTCAACGGTCTCTCCTTTGTATTTAACGACACTAGCCACAAGCTCTATTTCCGATGCAAATGACGTTGGTTTAATAGGGTTCAATTTAGGGGCTTCATCATCAATCAAAACTTTAACTAACCCACCTCCTCGAATGAAAAAGCGTTCTGTGTCTCTCAATACTAAACCTGCTTGACGGCCCGCTGCTTGAATGGATTGTGCTTTACCTGGTGTTATCAGTATGGGTAGAGCACTATTCAAGACCGTTTCTTTTGAGGGTCTATGTACTGGACATTCATCAACAAGTCTTTTCAAATCTTGAATTGTTCGGCCGTGCATTAACCAATCCGATACATCGGCTCCATGATTCTGTGTGAATTCCAGTCCTGGTAGTTGCACAACTTTTAAAGATGCAACTTTTCCACTCAATTCACGAATGATAGTGTCTCTTCTAAGGTATCCTGCGACATCTTCATCAAAAAGAAGGACAACATTAGCTTGGCTTAATGTTTCGGTATATTGTCTACGCCAAGGGCCTCCAGCGCCTTCTGTAGATGTTGTGGCAACAAGACCTCCTTCGCGGAGCCGATCACAGTTTTTTTCACCTTCAGGGAGATAAATGGTTTCACCTTTCTCCTTGGCCATTATAACTTCAGGCAACCGATAAAGGACCCGCTGTATGTCTCCTAAACCTTTAATCCATTTGCCATCACAATACCTCTCTGCATAAAAGTCTTTTCTTTTTTTCTTGCCTGGTTCAATACGGACTTTTCTATAGAGAACGCTTCCCTGTACATCGCAATAAGGGTATTCAGTTCTCTTCTTAGGAGACGTGGATTGATTCGGATTATTAAACAAGTCGCCTATTTTAATATCTAAAGCTGTACAGATCGCTTCAGGAGTACAATTACGAAAACAATGAATGAGAATCTTACCTGTAGGGTCTTCAGAAATAGATAAGCTTGGATTTTTATCTTCATGAGCAGGACAGCATGCCATATAACCGTTTTTAGATTTATGGTTACGCCTTCCTGTTTTTGACTCTAAACGTTGAAGTATTTCTTGTAATTGCATATCACCACCAAATTTGGATTACTTTTTTAGTTTCAATTAGCCAAACATCTCCTCAGCCTTGGCTGTAATGGCTGTTTCTATTTCTTTACCTGTCTTTTTATCGATCGGATGGTAGATGGCTACGTTGCATTCTCCCACTTTCTTGGTAGGGTAAGTAATGCGATATCCTGAACCGTCTAGGCGTTTATGAACCCCAATACAGCCTAAATGAAGATCATCCAGGACTACATAGGCTATTGCTATCAGACCCTGCTGTGGTCGTATTGGCACTAACTCTACATTTTTGATTAGCATAAGATTCCTGATTGTTACGTTGATCTATTCGCATAAGAAGATCGAAAAATAGAAAAAGGCGATCTGAAGATTCTTCAGACTGTCTTTCAAACGAAATCGATCTTTTACACTTTTGCTTTTTCATACCCCCTATTGTCGTGTATCTTTTTGCGCGATACAAATTTTGGGAACAAATGGGAAAATTCCCAAAATGGGTGGGGGTTTTTTGGAAAATCTCAGGGAAAAATCGTCAAATAGATGTAATTTTCTGTTACAGAAAAATCTCTATACATACCATTTTAAATAGAGATGTAAAAAAGTTGTAAAAACACATGCACGATCAAGCTCAAAAGCTACCTTCTCTTCTCGGTCCGTTGTCATGCTTTCTGAAGGAAGCATCGCAAGAAACCGATCCATATAGCTTTTTTCGTAACGTTTGCAAAGAAACAATGCCTTTGATTTTACAATGTCCTCTACTGGAACCGATTAGAAATCAATTTGAAACCAAAAAACAAGAGCATTTAACTATAATATCTCGGCTCGAAAACGCTGCAAAGCGACAAGTGCGGGATTCATACAAAAATCTTTTCGCTTGTATAAAGGACAGTGCAATTGCAAAGGAACAATATGTCTCGAAGTGCCTATCCAAAATTGAACGATATTGCATTCAAAAAGATTATGAAATGGCCCATGAATACATGAAAGATGTTTGTTGTGAGATAGTTGAAAATGGCCATGGGTCTCTAATTGCAGAATTCGTAGATATCGCCTCCAAAGATAGACAAGTAATAAATCGGAAAGAAACTAGACGTCGTCATCAATTAACCCCCTTGAAAAAGAGGGATATGGCGTCATTCACTCTTGTCCAAGAGCATTATGTAAAACAAATAAAGTTTGCTCCTGCTATGACAAAGCTGCAAGAAGCTAGACTTTCGTTATTTGATCCAAAATCAGAGGAGCTATGGGTTATATATCATCATCTTTGCA
This sequence comes from bacterium, assembly GCA_021780355.1. Taxonomy (GTDB): domain Bacteria; phylum Chlamydiota; class Chlamydiia; order Chlamydiales; family SM23-39; genus SZAS-17. Next base: position 8,388 of record JAJXYX010000002.1, read on the forward strand.
TAGCACATTGGGCATGGAACACTTCCAAATCATATTTTACGGACAAATCTCTAAAGTATGAGACTCCTTTAGGTAGATCAAAATCTATAATTTGCCTAGAACTGCACTCTCGTTGGTATGAAATGCAGGCGATAAAACAAAGAAACTATTCAGGAATTAACAAATTTTCTTTGGGTCGCTATAAAAAGCATTTGTTGAGATTAGAAAATCATATAGCTAAAGAGCTATTTAACCATGATCCTGAATTATATCAGGAACAAGCTAAAAGCGACATTCCCTATCAGTACCGTTTGTACCTTGATTACAAAGCACTTTGGTTCGCAATTGAATGGAAGAAAGAACAGAAACCCAACTGCTACTTGATTGCCAAGCCTAACGATTCTTCATTCACCCATCAATTCATACAGCTAATTTCAAAAGCTGAAGCAGGAACAATGGTAAAAGCACCTGCAAGAAGTGCAGCTGATTTGATGGAGCGTTCAAATCTTAGCGGCGAAATTAGAAAGATATTTTTTTGCAAACCTTCTACTCACCAAGTTAAATTTAACGGATCAAATATTCTAGGAGAGGTCACAGATAAAGTAGACGTACCCCAGCTAGTGAAAGAAGTTACTCAACTTCACCAGAAACACGGCTCACCAAAGCCCCCCTCTTCTCTATTATCAAAAGCTGCCGTAAAGTCGACTTCCTAATATTTCAGCAGCTCCAATCGCAGACCCATACTTATCAAATATTTTATTCGCAGATCGATGATTTCGTAAGCTGAAGAAGATCGCGATTTCTCGTTTTTCCTCTAGCTCAGAAATCTTTGCTTTCAACTGTTCAAAGGTCTTTTTTCTCATCCATTTTGGCTTTGTCCATTCATCATTATTGAGTTTATTTTTGGCCGACTTCAGTTTCTTATACAACCGATAGGAGAAGGTGGCATTTTGGCTAGAATACACCATTTTTAAACAAAGGCGACAAACAGGGATTGTTTCATCAAGGACATACAGGGACCTTACGCATCTACTACATGCAGGACAAAGGCCATAGTAACGATAACCGCCGTAGTAGCATGGAAAGACGCTAATCTCGATCTCTGAAACATCGAGAGGGAGTTTTTCATCATGTTCTAAATGAATCGAGGATAGATGAATTTCACACTTCAGCTTACCAAAAATAAATTGATTATTGGGATTGCCTCTATGCGCATGAATCAATTTGGAAACTGGCATTTCTGGCAGGCTGATGATATATCTCTTTTTGCTTCGCCATGCCTTACGTCTTGTTCCCTTTCCGCTGCCAAAACCACCCATATAAATTTTTAACCTGATTTTATCCGAAATCTATAAGCTAACTTTAAAAAAAGCAAATCCGTCGATTCCTGCTGAAATAGAGTGAAAAAGATCACATATTCTGTTATAAGTTTTCTTAAAATTTGAAAGGTCCTTACCCACTAAAATCGTTAAGCCATGAATGTCATCACAGAAAAAGAATTAGCAGAACTTCGTGAAAAGCTTCTTAATAAGATTGAAGAGCATGTCTTGAGGTTTCACATCTCTTTAGGAAGTTACTTGGGCTCTCCAGAAGTGCCTCCCCCAATCGGTTCAGGCACTTTCGTCAAGTTTAGCATTTTAGCACATGTGGTCTATGGCATTCTCACTGCAGCGCATGTTGTTAAAGGTTTGAAATTTGGACTTCCAGGTCAGCCAGCGTTCGTGGGGTTGTCTAAGCTCCAAAATACAGACACTGTTGCGTGTTCAGTATCATTCCCATACATTTATGCCTGTGTTGAAATCGAAGGCTTCCATTCTAATTCAGATAATGCTTACAAACCTGATATCGCTTTTATTGCTTTGGGTATCGATGGTTGTTTGCCAAATCATGAACTGATCACTGAATCACTATTTTACGACTTAGATTCCAATAAAGAATTGGTTATGTATGATCCTCACATCGCCTCTGCATTCTATAGGGGAGCAGCTCCTACAAGACCAGATGGGCTCCTTGATACCGCTGTATGCATAGGAGGAGAAGAAAAATTGCGATTCGATGATAAAGCTCATCTCCAATACTGGGAATTACCGAACGATACAAGCAAATCTATTGCTGGTGGGTCTGGAGCTGGTTTTTGGCGATTTTATTGTGAAAAAGAGCAAATAACCCCATCGCTCGAAGGAGTGATAATTTCGGAAGAGCGCTCAAACTATTCTTACTTTGAAGCTCTAGCTACCCCCTACCTTTATGAAGACTTTTTGCCCAAACTAAAGAAATTTAGCGAAAAAAATCTCAGCGATTTTGGGAGTAAAGCAAATGCCTAATCATCCTCCTGCCATCATTCAAACAAAGCGTTTAATCTTAAGGCAATGGTGCGATGAAGATTTAGAACCTTTTGCAAGACTCAATGCCGACCCTAGAGTTAGAGAATATTTTCCAGGAATTCTAAGCCGTCAGGAGAGTGACGCATCTGTCAAACTAATGTCAAATCATATTGAAAAGTGCGGTTGGGGATTTTGGGCAGCTTCTCTAATAGAAACGAGTGAATTTATTGGAATGATTGGATTAGAAGATGTGTATTTCACAGCCCATTTTACGCCTGCTGTTGAGATTGGATGGAGACTTGCTTTTGACTATTGGGGAAAAGGCTATGCAACCGAAGGTGCTCGAGCTTCTCTGCAATATGCCTTCGAGTCTCTAAACCTAAACGAAGTTGTCTCTTTCACAACCTTAAAAAATATGCGTTCAAGGCAGGTCATGAAAAAAATTGGTATGCATCACGATCCTAAAGATGATTTCGACCATCCCAAGCTTCCTGAAGGCCATTCCTTGAGAAGGCATGTGTTGTATCGTATCAGCAAAATTGACTGGGAAAAACAGGAAACAAGACATGAATAAAAATAATTTAGCAATAGCCGAAACATATTATAAGGCTCTAGGAGAAAAAAATATTGAAGCAACAGAAAACTATCTCGATATAGGCGTCCAGTGTACTGGTCCACTTTTGCAAGTAATCGGTAAGGGAAATGTCATTGAGGCTAACAAAAAATTTATTTCTCTGTTTAAAACCCTAGAAATACGCTCCTCATTCGCTTCTCATGATCAAGCAGTGATAGTCTATGACCTTGAATGCCAGGCGCCTGTCAATGTTTTTTCCGCTGTAGCCCTATTAACTTTTAAAAACAACTTAATCTCTAAAATCGAGTTGTTTTACGACGCTAGACCATTTGATATAAAAAGATAGGAAGTGAATGAGTATCAAAGAATTGGAATTTGAAATTCTAAATAACCCCTCTTCAAGTGAGTTAGATTTTTTAACTCACCGAATCAACAATGAAGTAGTGAACCAAGGGGCTGCCTATCCTTTTGCTATCTTAGTTCGTAATAAAGAAAATGAAATTGTAGCTGGATGCAATGGATCGGTCATCTTTGGCTCAATCTATACGGATCAACTTTGGGTTGCCCCTAACCTTAGAAAGCAAGGGTTAGGTAAAAAACTTATGGAAGCGGTCCATGAGTATGGCAAGAAACAGGGATGTACAATTGCTACTGTTACAACAATGAGCTTCCAGGCACCTAATTTTTATAAGGAACTGGGGTATAAAATTGATTTTTCTAGAGAGGGTTACAATAAAGGTGCTTCCTGCATTTTTATGTCAAAAAAACTATGAACAAAAAATACGCATACAAGCCCTATAATGAGCTGTTTTCTAAGCTGTTTTTACAGGAAAAAGCAAGGCTTTTGAGCGTTCTTAACGAAGAGTGTATTGATATTGAACACGTAGGAAGTACTGCCGTTCCTGGTCTGGGTGGTAAAGGAATTATTGATATAGGGATCATTGTTACTAAGCAAGATATCGACAGGGCTTCTCGTAAGATAGAAAGCCTGGGATATATTTTTAGAGAAACTGGAAGTACTCCCGAAAGATGGTTCTTTCGGATTGATCTACCCGATTCTCAAGAAGGCATTAGAAGATATCATTTGCATCTAACTTTCCCTGAAAGCATAGAATGGAAAAAGCTAATAGCCTTTAGAGATTACTTACGATCGCATGCTTCTGCTTTAGAAGAATACGACGAACTAAAGAAAAAAAGCGCCGAGGAAGTTAAGGAGGATGGAGCTTTATATCGGAAGAAAAAATCTCCTTTTTTCGGAAAAGTTTTAGCCAAAGCATTAAAACATAAAATCTATTTCGTCATTGGAGCTTCAGGATCAGGAAAAACAACAACTTTAAAACGCTTTGAGAGAGCTATACCTTCAAATTGTACCCTGCTTCATTTTGATAGCATAGGCGTTCCTCCTTTTGAAGAGATGGAAAAAGAATATGGAAGCATCGAAGAGTGGCAAAGGATTAAGACACTAGAATGGATCAAAAAGATAGCAGAGGAGAAACTGTCCTCATCCCACATAATTTTTGATGCCCAAATACGCCCTTCTTTCATTAAGGAAGCGTGTGACTTATATGAGGTGGACTATGAAGTTGTCTTATTTGACTGTTCTGATACAGAAAGAAAAAAAAGACTTATCTCTCGTGGGCATCCTGAGCTTGCAGATGAAAACATGATGAGTTGGTCAGCTTTTTTAAGAAGGGAATGCCAAAAACATCGCCATAAAATCATTAATAATAGTCACATAACCCTAGAGCAGACTCTTCAGCTCTTTAGTGGATGGCTACAAAATCAGCTCTGCACACAATTAGAAATTCCAGTAAAAGTAGTAACAGAACTGATTTCCACTCAATTTCCAGAATATGCAAATCTACCCATTAAAGCTGTGGAACCAAACGGATGGGATAATAGAACGTTTCACCTGGGCAAGCAAATGAGCATCCGCCTGCCAAGTGCAGAGAGGTATGCAGCAAAGGTTACTATTGAACACAAGTGGTTGCCAAAACTTAGTTCTAGCTTATCAATTCCTATTCCCAAGCCTATTGCACTAGGAAAACCCACTAAAAACTATCCCTGGAATTGGTCCATTTATGGATGGATAGAAGGTCAAAGTGCAAATGTATTGAACTTAGATAACAAGTCATTAGAAGAACTTGCTGTACAACTAGCTGATTTCCTAAAAGAGCTTCAAACTATTGATTCTTCTAATGGTCCATCCCCAGGGGAGCATAATTTTTTTCGTGGTGCTTCTCCCATAGTTTACGATGCAGAAACACGATGCGCAATTGATACCTTAGAAGACTATATTGATGTAGCTGAAGCAACATCTGTTTGGAAGTTAGCAATCAGCTCCAAATGGAATTCAAACCCTGTTTGGATACATGGGGACTTCAGTGCTGGAAATATCCTCCTTAAGGACAACCAGCTTGTTGGAGTCATTGACTTTGGAGGAATGGCTGTTGGTGACCCATCCTGCGATTTAGTAATCGCATGGACACTTTTAAAAGGGCTGAGCCGAAACAAATTTAAATCGACAGTACAGCTAGACGAAGATACTTGGAATCGAGCTAGGGGCTGGGCTCTATGGAAAGCTCTGATTACGCTAGAATCCATTGAAAATAAAACAAGTTCAAAGGCTCAAGAACAATTACTTATCATCAAGAACATTTTGAAGAATTCATGATCAAGGAGAGAACAGAATGACTGGTCCAAACCCAGATACTCTTTACCCAATCAAAGACTATGACAAACTTGTATTTCTAAAAAAATTTGTTAAGGCTGGGAATATTTTTGTTGGTGATTACACCTATTTTGATGACCGTCGATACGGGCCAGATAAATTTGAAGAATACAATGTTTTGTACAATTACGATTTTTCTAAAGTCAAACTCATCATTGGAAAATTCTGCGGTATTGCTGCAGAAACTCGATTTATCATGACGGGAGACCATAAACTTGATGCTATTAGCACCTATCCCTTTCCTATCTTTGGACATGGTTGGGAATCAGCTTTCAATGTGTATGACTTGCCTGTAAAAGGTGATATCGTCGTGGGAAATGATGTTTGGTTCGGATATGACTCTTTGGTGATGAACGGTGTCAAAATAGGAAATGGAGCCATTATAGCAGCCAGAGCGGTCGTTGTGAAAGATGTCCCAGCTTATTCTATTGTAGCTGGCAACCCTGCGAAGGTGGTAAAAATGCGATTCGATGATAAAACTATTGATCGTTTGCAGAAAATTGCTTGGTGGGACTGGAATATTGAAAAGATCAATAAACATTTGAAGCTGCTCTGTAACCTAGACATAGACCAACTTGAAATGGTTGCATATGAATGAAGCTGGAATAAACAACTGCAAAATATCTTTTACGCCTCTTAGCGAAGAACATTTTGGATTGATTCACACTTGGTTTAATGAACCCCATGTTCAGTCTTTTTATTCACTCAGAACATGGACTATTGAGGAGGTTCGTCAAAAACTAACTCCCTACATTCGAGGGTTGGGAGGTATGGAATGCTACCTCATCTCCATTGATAAAACCCCTATAGGCTACATTCAATGTTATCCAGTCAAAGAACATCCTTGGGACAACCAAAACTTAGTTGAAGAAGTAATCCAAAATTCAGCTGGCATGGACTTATTTATAGGAGAAAAGGAATTTATAGGTAAGGGGTTTGGGTGCCTAATTTTAGAGGCTTTTCTTAAAAAATACATCTGGACTCGCTATAAGTATTGCCTGGTGGACCCTGATATTCGCAATGATATCTCTATGCGACTATTCAAAAAATGTGGTTTTCGCAAACATCAACAGATAAGCAGCAAAGATGCATTGAACCGTCCCGTAACATTACAATTATTTATTCAGGAAAAACCACACAAAGGTTCAGATGAAGGCTTGGAAATCGATTTAGAGGTTTATAAAAAACAGCTTACTCTGCAATCAGCCACGTTCACTCATATCGATCATACTGATACCATCATAGCAGAAGTCTATAAAGTCGTTACACCTGACAAAAAGCCTTTCATTTTAAAGATTTGCCCTCGCATTGATGACTATCATCGAGAAGCAATCTTTCTTCGTCAACTTAAAGGCTGCATCCCTGTACCACAAATTATAGCCACTGTCGAACCTTCAAGCAGCCATTTCGGCGCTATTTTAATGGAATACGTGAAGGGAGAACTACTGAAAGATGAGGACTGGTCAAATGACCTAGCCTTTGAAATTGGTATCGCCCTAGCTCATCTTCATAACAATCGAACAGATGGATATGGGGACTTAACAAAACCTAAGACTTTAGTGCGAGAACCGATCCTATACTTCAGTGAAAAATTCCAGGAAGAACTTGATGAATGCAAGGGACATCTTCCAGAGAATCTCATTGAGAAATGCAGTGCATACCTTGATCATTGCCAGAACCTTTTAGCTAACATTGATGGTCCTTGTCTAGTTCACCGTGACTTTAGACCAGGAAACATGATTGTCTGGCACGGCAGATTGCAAGCTATTATTGATTGGGCTAGCGCTCGTTCGGGATTTGCTGAGCAGGATTTTTGTTCAATAGAGCATTTCAAATGGGCTTCCCACCAAAAATACAAGAAAACCTTGCTAGATGGCTACTCCAGTATTCGACCAGTCCCAAACTACCAACCGATTATGCCTTTACTCCAATTAGGAAGAGCTCTTGCTGTGATTGGGTATACCTTCAAAAGCAAGACATGGAACAATAGCAACTCAAGTTTGTATACATATAATCGTCAGTTCCTTGATTCGTTCCATTTTCCTGCTGATCCAATTCAATAAAATTAGCGATTAACCAGTAGCCAAGAAAGTCAAAGAGTGAAGTCTTTCCTTCATTCCAGACCAGTCAAAAGTTCTGAATGCGTCCAACCGCCCCCATTTTCTTAAGTACCTCTGATACAAGAAACTTAACTATCAGAGGACACATGCAAAACTTCTCAAAATCTCAACTTTTTCGCAATTTTTACGCAAATGACTGGAATCAACTTTGAAAAGTTTTTTGACTTAATGGACTGCCATTCTATATTCTCTTCAATTTCAGACATTTAACACTCCAAAGGCAGACATTAACTTCCTTGCCTTTAGAAGCCACTGCCGCAAAAAGCCTTGAGATAGGCAGGCTTTTATGGTAAAATTAAAGCAATAATAGCCTGTTACAGGACCCTCAGTCCAGTGAGAATTTAAGTTTGAATCCCATCTTTTACCTAAAACAAACCCAGGATCAAACTTATGTCTCGTCTCCTTGTTCAATTTTCACATCTTTTTAAATCTTTCGGCTCTCTTTCTCTTTTTGAAGATATCTCTCTTTCAATCAATGAAGGCGATGTTTTCGCTTTGATCGGAGAAAATGGAGCTGGGAAAACCACACTTCTTCAACTTTTGGCTGGAACAGCACAAGCTGATTCGGGAAGCTTCAACAAAGCGTCGGGTCTCTCGGTTGGATTCCTTCAGCAGGAAATCGTTTTGACAAATGCTTCAGCTTCTGTCAGGGAATTCATAGAAGGAAGTGCTCTTTCTGATCTCGAAAAAGAAATGACTGCCTGTCTTGAAGATCCAACTCGTTTAATAGAATGGGCTGAATTGCATGAAAAATATGAGCACTTAGGAGGATACCGGAAGATTCCAATCGAACAAGTTCTATGCGGATTGAAACTCGAAAGTAGTCTTCTGGATCTCCCCATGTCATGTTTAAGCAGCGGGCAGCGCATACGGGCAGCTCTAGCTAAAGCCTTGATTGAAAATCCAGATCTTCTGCTCTTGGACGAACCTACTAACCATCTTGATCAGGAGATGATTCAGTGGCTGGAAGCGACTTTGAGGCAAAGGGAAGGGGCCTGTGTGATCCTTTCCCATGATCGCAATTTTTTGAATGCTGCCTGCAACCGGCTTGTCGAGATTAAAAGCGGAAAACTTGCCAGCTATGGGGGAAGCTATGACTTCTACTTGGAAGAGCAAGAGAGGATTCTGGAAAGACAGATGAAAGCATACTTTGCTCAGGAAGAAGAAAGAGCAAGCCTAAAGCAAAAAATCAAAGAGGTTACCTTTTCCAAAGGAAAGGCGACTCCCTCGAAAGACCAAAATATCATGGCCTATGATAAGAGAGGGGAAAAGCATCAAAAATCGCTGCAGCATAAGCTCGATGCAATGAAAAGACGCCTCGAGGAAATCGAATCTCATCTTCTTGCGCATCCAAGGCCTAAAAGCATCAAGGGCCTCAACTTTGTAGAATCGCCTCTGGCATCTTCAGTTGCAATCGAAATAGAGCATGCGAGCAAAGCTTATGGAGATAAGGTCTTATTTTCCAACCTTTGTAAGAGCATCTGTAAGGGGGATAGGATTCTTATCACGGGGCCAAATGGATGCGGAAAGACGACGCTTTTGAAAGCAATTGCCAGCAATCTACCATTAGATGAAGGGGAAATCCGCTCGGTGCCTACTGTAAAAATCGCTTTTCTAGACCAAGATGTCGAGCTGCTGCCTATAGATCAAACACCACTTCAATATTTTGAAACACGATTCCAGCTTTCTGAAGAGGATTTAAGGCGCGAACTTCATAAAGCAGCTTTGGGAGGAACGGATTTGCTAAAACGTCCATTTTCTACATTGAGCACAGGGCAAAGAAAACGGATGCTGCTGCTGGCGCTTGTTTTGGAAAAGCCAAACGTCCTCTTATTGGATGAACCGACAAACCATCTAGATTTCATAACCTTGGAGGCCTTTGAGAAGGCTCTTCTTGATTTCCAAGGAGCTATTGTAGCCGTATCGCATGATGCCACTTTTATTGAAAAAATTTCTACCCAGGAATGGCAGCTTGGAAATGGCTAAAATTGTTAATTTTTATTTTGAGAAAACTCTTCATTGACCCTATACCGAAATGAACTCAAAACTCGGCCGCTAGACGGGTTCAAAGCGCCAAAAATCGATTGTCATAAAGGGGGGTTGTATTGCTTTCGATACTACCCCCCTTTATGACAATCGATTTTTGGCAGCTTTCAATCCCGTCTAGCGGCCAAGTTTTGAGTTCATTTCGGTATAACGTACGTGATTCTTTATTATGGTGAAGTTCGTTTCTATTCTAAAAAAAATCAGCCTTGGGTCAGCAGCTTTGCTTGGGCTCCTTACATGCACTGGATTCCTGTATCAATCCATTAGCGCAAACCTCGAAGAAGATAAGCAAAAGAGTGTAAATCATAACGTAACAGTTTCAAACGGAGAGCTTTATTTTGAAAGCACCGGAGAAGGTGAGCCACTGATTTTTATTCATGCTGGCTTTTCTGACCATAGGGATTGGAAATATCAAATTGAAGATTAATGTTGAAGTAGCTCAAATTCAAAATGTTGACCACTTGCTAAATTTTGAACAACCAAATGAACTGAATCAACTAATATTAAAATTCTTAAGAGACAGACATTCTGACTGACGGCAAAACTGGAAAAGCGATGGATTACGAGCAGCTGAAAATAAAATCTTATAAGAATTGGGATCTTTATCTTCATGAAAATCAGTGCCATCTCGGCAGGACCTTTCTTCAACTTAAAGAGGATGGAGGTGCCGAAGATTTTCTCGCTATTGAAGGAAAAATTAGAGATGAGTTTTTCCAGGTGGGCAAGGAAGTAAAAACAGCACTTAAGACTCTTTTCAAACTAGACAAAAATGGGTAAATGCATGATAGATTTTGGCTTAAGCGACAAATCCTACTGCGAACCATTCTTCTTTTATAAAATCCTCTGTCGTTTACTACGCGCTTTGCCAGAGAAATGCACGATGAAACTCCTTGGGAAGCTGCAATGATCAAAATACGAAAAGCCGAGATAAGCGATATCCCTGCATTGGAAACTCTTTTCCTCGTCACCAGGCAACATACTTTTCATTGGGAAAGCCCCGATAAATTCAAGCTTGAGGACTTCAAACGATTGACTGCAGGAGAAATCATCTTTGTTGCTGAAGATGAGGGCTTTGGTATCATTGGATTTATCTCGGTTTGGGACCAAGATACCCCGGCATTTATCCATCATCTATTTGTTTCTCCCAGTCACCAAAGAAAAGGAATCGGAGAGCTATTGCTTAGAAGCCTCTTCTCTTGGTTGCCTCTTCCCTACAGACTAAAGTGTATAGCAAAGAATTTGAATGCGATTACTTTTTACCTGAAGCGCAATTGGGTTGAAGTCGATCGGGGCATTGGCGAAGATGGTGAATATTTGCTTCTAGAACTACCCGCTCACAAAGCATTTTCAAATATTTCAATCATCAAAGCAACTAGTGAAGATAAAGCTACGATCCAAAACTTGGGTCGTTTCTACGTCTACGATATGTCGCGACATTGCGGATTTCTTCCAGGTTGGGAAACCCCTCCTAATGGCCTGTTTGAATGCCGAGATCTCAGCTCTTACTGCGAAAAACCGGACCGGCATGCATTTTTAATAAAAGTGAACAACGAATTAGCCGGATTTGTATTGATCAACAAGATCGGGAGCATGCCGAATGTGGATTGGAATATAGGCGAATTTTTTATCGCTTCTAAATTTCAAGGGAAAGGCATAGGGCGACATGTGGCTAAAGAAATATTCAATCAATTTCCTGGAACTTGGGAAACATCGCAAATGCCAGAAAATAAGGCCGCCATTGATTTTTGGGAGAAAGTGGTGACTGAATATACAAATGGCCAATTTGAAAAGATCTTCAAGGTAATCCCAGAGCCAGAACCGCATCTCATGCTTGTTTTAAGTTTTGCTTCCCCAGGAAAGGCTACGAAAAGTATTCAAAGATGTTTATGCTAAGGAAAAATCTATGAAAATTACTAGTCCAGATCCCAAGTCTATTCACCCACTCAAGGAATATGCAAGCCTTGTTTTCCTAAAACACTTCGTCAAGGCCAGCAACATTACCATTGGCGACTATACCTACTTCGATGACCGTCGAAATGGTCCAGAAAATTTTGAAGAGTACAATGTTCTCTATAACTACGATTTTTCCAAGGTAAAGCTCATCATCGGCAAGTTCTGTGCAATTGCAGCAGAAACACGATTTATTATGACGGGCGATCACAAACTTGATGCCATCAGCACATATCCCTTTCCCATATTTGGACATGGTTGGGAAAGCGCTTTTAATGTTTATGATCTCCCTGTCAAAGGAGATCTCGTTGTTGGTAATGACGTCTGGTTCGGCTATGATTCGCTGGTTATGAATGGGGTTACAATAGGCAATGGAGCAATCATTGCAGCAAGAAGCGTCGTCGTCAAAGATGTACCTGCCTACTCAATCGTTGCTGGGAATCCAGCTAAAGTCGTGAAAATGCGATTTGACGACAAAACGATCAGCCGCCTTCAAAAGATAGCTTGGTGGGATTGGAATATAGAGAAGATCAATCAGAATTTGAAATTGATCTGTAACCTTGATGTCGATCGTTTAGAAGAAGCAAGTTTAAAGAGATAGATGTTTGCCCAAAAGGGCTTCCCATCCTGGATAGCTTTTAACTTAACAAAAAACCCCGCTTGATTATATTGGGTGTTAATGTTAAGCTAAAAGAATGAGACCAAAAACCTGTCTTCAGACCCTTGCCCCCCTTCTCAGTAAGCCCTATTTCACATCAGGGCAGGCCCGAGCTATTGGGGTCTCCGCAGCGGTCCTTAGCCATTACGTTAAAACAGGACAACTCAAAAGAATTCGCCGAGGAGTCTATCAAGGGATTAACTACCAAAATCCTGCCTCCTTCCGCTGGAATGATCTCGTACAGGCCGTCTATTCTATTCCCGGTGGAATTGTCTGCCTTATATCTGCTCTTGCTATTTACGATCTGACTGAAGAAATTCCCCGTCAGCATTGGATCGGCATTCGGCACGGCACTTCAGTTAGGAGCAGCCGTCAAATTAAAATCTCCCGATTCCGAAATCTGGAGCTAGGGAAAACTGAGATTGAACTTGAAGGTGCGTCCATTCCTATTTTTGATCGTGAACGAACAATTGTGGACGCCTTCCGCCTTCTTAGTCGAGAGATAGCGATCAAAGCTCTAAAAGCAGCCCTCTCCAAAGGAGGGAAAAATCGTCTGGACCTTGTAAAGTTGGAGGTGTATGCTAAGAAGCTTCGATTTGACATTACTCCCTATTTACTGAGTGTGACCGCATGATCAATGAACAAGCTCTAAAAGATCGACTCCAAACGGTTGCCAAAGAAAAAGGCATTCCTTTTAATTCATGCTGGAAACAGCTGCTTCTAGAGCGATTTCTCACTCGGCTAGGGAGATCTCCCCATTCCAATAAGCTCATTTTCAAGGGAGGTTTCCTCCTCGCCTACATGATGAAAATAGGTCGAGAAACGGTAGACCTAGACTTCCTCCTAACTCGAATGAAGGCGGAAAAAGGAACTATTGAAGAGATCTGCAAAAAGATTGCCGAGGTCTCCTTGAATGATGGATTCACCTTCTCTTTCGCGGGAATCGAGCTGCTCTCTCAACCTCACATGGACTATCCTGGATACCGAATTACACTCAATGTCCTCTTTGCGAAAATGAAGGACAAAATCCACATTGACATTGGAGTAGGCGACGTAGCTGAACCCCAGCATAGAGAAATCAAACTCTTCCAATATCGAGGAAAGCCATTTTTCGAAGATGTGGTCTCCCTCCTCGTCTATCCCATCGAAACTATTTTCGCTGAAAAGCTGGAAACAGTTCTTTCCAAAGGATCGAAGAACAGCCGAATGAAAGACTACCATGATCTCCTTCTTTTAGTCAGAAGCAAGGGACTGACCGAACCGAAAAAGCTTACGGCGGCATTATCGCAAACCTTTGAAAACAGAGGCACTCCCCTTTCGGCAATCCAATTTGATGCTGCTGGGCTTAAATCACTCCAGCAACTTTGGACAGCTCACCTACACGGACTCGGTGATATCGCCAAAGAACTAGCATTACCAAAAGATATCGAGGCAGTTATTGAAGAAATCAATGATGGTCTCGAATCTCTTGTCTAACAGCAAGCTTGTCTGTGTTATTTTTCCGCAAATTTTCCGCAAATGACCAGAGTCAGAAGGAAAATTCCAGCATCAACCTGAACGAGTGCTCAATCCCCTTGCCTATGAAAACCTGATTCTGGTTTAATCTCTTTCGTTCAGAGTAATACTTAGAACGGGACTCATAACCCGTCGGTCCCTGGTTCAAGTCCAGGTTGCCCCATTTTTCTAAAGCACTCATTCCACTGTAGATACACAAACTTAGGCTTGACTTAACGATAAGTTTAAATTATGTGTCTGCGGCGCACTGGCGGTGCAGTGAAAAAAAATCTTAACCAGCACGCCATCCAACCAAACCTCAAACACATAAGGTTGGTACTATGGCATCTATTTATAAACGTAAAAACGCAAACGGAACGACCGTCTGGCGAGCAGTTATCAGCTTCAAAGGTCATCCCCCACTGTCTGCATTCATAAAGATCGCAAAGAAGAGGCTAAAGATGATGCCTCTGAAATCGAGCGTCAGATTAAAGCTGGTCAATTCAAATTCGATCAGCACAAAAAACTCTATATACCGTTCGTGACTCAAGAATCGGCTATTGGACGGGATTGAAAGCTGCCAAAAATCGATCGCAACAAAGTGAGTTGTATTCAGTAATACTATACCGAAGAAAGCTGAAGAATCGGCTTACAGGCGGGTTCAAAGCGCCAAAAATCGATTGTCATCAAGGGGGGGTGTATTGCCTCGATACTACCCCCCTTGATGACAATCGATTTTTGGCAGCTTTCAATCCCGCCTGTAAGCCGATTCTTCAGCTTTCTTCGGTATAGCTCACTTTGTTGCGATCGATTTTTGGCAGCTTTGAACCCGTCCAATAGCCGATTCTTGAGTCACGAACGGTATACATTCAACGAACGAGAGGAAGAAGCAAAACAATTTCTACGAGACTTGAAAGAACGATTCGCGGAATTTGGGCTGGAAATTGCTGAAGAGAAAACCCAGATCGTCAGATTTGGGAGGAATTCGGCACCTAAAGACGGAAACACCGGCGATCCCAAGACGCCGACTGGAACGTTTAAATTCCTGGGCTTCACGCATTACATGAAGCAAAGAGGAGATGGAACGAAAAGAAAGCCAATGGTAGCCAGAAAACCGAAAATAGAAAGCCGGAATAAATTCTTAAGGAACGTAAAAATCTGGCTAAAGGAATGTATGCATACTTCCGTCCCATGGCAAAAGAAGCGGCTGTCAATCCGGCTCAAGGGCTACTACAGGTATTTTGGGCTAAGGCATTGTATTCCAGCGCTGGAACATGTGAAATTTCACGTGGAAAGGCTATGGATAACGACGCTGAGAAGAAGAAGTCAAAGACACAATCTACATTGGTCAACGGTCTCTAAACAAGCATGGTTTAGGCTGCCAGAACCATTTCTTAGACGCAACGCTTGATATCATATTAGGAGCCGGATGCCTTAATAGGGCACGTCCGGTTCTACGAGGGAGGCGGTCAGCGATGATCGCCTCTACTCACCGGCGAAGCCCCAAATAAACCGTTACTTATTCCAGCCGAATAATTGCAGAGCTTTAGCGGCGATGAGGAGTTTGAAAAGATCGGTGAGGAGGAAAGGAGCGACGCCGAGCCAGAGGGCAGACGAGAAGCCGACGAAGGTAGAGAGGTGGAGAGCGCCTAGGAGATAGATGAAGAGATTGCCGGCGGCCATGCAGAGAAAGGCGCGGGTGGTGCTTTTTTGAGAGGAGCGCTCTGCTAGAAGACCGGTGAGGAAGGCAGAGGCGAGGTAGCCGATCAAATAACCACCTGTGGGGCCGACGAAGCTAGCAAGACCGAAAGCGCCGGAGGAAAGGACGGAGTAGCCCATGGCAGTTTGAGCGAGGAGGCAGGCGACGGAAGAGAAGCCTTTTTTGCTTCCTAGGAGGACTGCGAGGAAAAGGATGAGAGAGTTTTGAATGGTTAAAGGAATTGGGGTGAAAAAAAGAGGAATAGAAATTTTACTGCATAGAGCAATGAGGAGACTGGATAAGAGGACAATGACCCCATTTCGAAAGAGACGAGCCTGTTTAGATTCTAAAATTAACGTATTCACAGCATTCATAAAGCACCTTTTTGAGGAGATTTTAACAATTTATCCCAATCCACACAAGGAGAAGAGAATTTAGGCTCGCAATGAGTAGACCAACCTGGGAGGGAAGAGACTAAAAGAGAGCCTTTTCTCTGTAAAGAGCAAAATTTATCATGATCCGCACTGATCTTTCTCCCTTCGGAGAATTTTCGATGCACGGCCAAATCGCGGATCAGCGTTCCATAACGGACAGCGAACGTATTGGTCGTCGATGGCGTCTGCCTCCAATGGCAAGAGGGAGTGTAGAAAATCCGAGACATTAACTTTTTATAGGAAGGGAAAAAATATTTATCCCGATGATCGTAGAGTGTTACATAGTCTACATCAGGAAGATCAAAAGCTTCTCTGAGCACATCCAGCCATCCCTCGCGATGCAAATAATCATCTTCAACAAAATACAAAATTGTCCCTGGATCGAGCGAGAGATGCTCTACATAAGAGAGCAAATCTAAAAACGCCTGAGCTTCGCTGCCCGAGCGGGTTTGCACAACCCTTTTTGCACCCGACAAAAAGTGCTCTTGCAAAGAGCCATGGGCCGTATCTAAAAAATAAGTCACATGAGCTTTAGCTGGATCTAGCGTATCTAAAAAATTTTGATAGCAAGCCTCCCTAGAAAATCCCTGAGGCCGCTCTTTATGCTGGCTGATGGAAGAATAAATACAATGGCGGGCAAATATTTCTATAGGGCCCGAACAGGAAGGCGGCGAGACCCTTTTTTTTCTCCAAAACATAAATGAAAACCTTCTGCTTTTTAACAGAAGATACAATGCTGAGGATTAGAACGGAACCCAAATTCTGGATTGTAATACGCAATGTTTCCGATGCGGACTAGCTCTTGAAAAATGCCTTTCACGATACAGTCGGTTGCGTATTTTTTCTGAAAGTCATTTTGAAAAGGAAGAACTTTGCTTAATTCAGCAGACACTTCTTCTTGCAAAGCAAGATAAGAGGGAGATTTTTCATCAAAAATCAGGGACCGATTAAAGAGCATACTCGGATAAGAAGAAGAAATTTTCCCCTCTAATAAACGATTCATAAACCGCAGCGCTATAGCATACAATTCAGGGAACGTCTCTTCTTTAAGTGTTTTGAGCTTATCTTCAGATAAAACCAGCTCTTTCCTATCTGCTGGCTGAATAAAAGGAGGAATATCCGTAGGATCTTGCGAAGAAAAGAACAAGCTGATCTGCTCCGGAGTGAAAGCCTCGTAGGAGCGCAAAGCCACAAGGCTTTCATAAGAGCCTATTTTTGATAGTTTTCCTCTTAAAGAATCCCAAAGCGCCAACATGGATCCCGCAAACTCATCGAGTCTTTCGGGCTTTTCAGAAATAGCCTGATCCTTTCCAGGAACAATCCCCTTTTCTTCCGCAAATGTTCGGTGGCGGCGATAGATCACATCTAAATAGTCCAAAAGCTGCTTTCTCTCATCTTGCAGATCATTTTCATATTGTCCAATTTGAGGATCAAAACGTTTTGCAACAGCCAAAATTTGTTCAAAATGGAGAGGAAACAACCGAATCGCCTGCAGACAAGCTTGATAGACCGCTTTAGGCGACGTTGAAGGAATCGAAGAAAATGTCTCTAAATCAATCAGCCCGATTTTTGCTTCTTTTTGCTCATCAAGATACAAAGCAACATTATCATAGCGCCCTACTCGAGTTGAGCACAAACAGATCCAAAAATCATTATTTTGCCCTGATAAATCATCTAGAGTTGTTTGACACAAAAAGGCGGTAAATTCTTCAACGGCTTTTATGAACAATTCTTGATGCTCAACATACAAACCAACTTGTTTCTTTTGATCTAAACCGTCGCGTAAAGGCAAACATCGCTCAATAATAAAATCCCCATGAATGCGAGCCTCTGGGATCACAAGGGAAGTATAGCCATGCTTCTGACATACCTCTCGAGCCTGAATCATAGATATCAATCTTTTGCTATTTTGAGGACTGCCGCTTTGCTTAAAAATGACAGGCAAATCAGGGTGAAAACAAACTGGGGTTTTTCCTGATGAGGATCTAGAAAATTGCCGAATCTGACCAGAGGCGATTGAAGGTTTTGCTGCTTTGAACAATGCAACAGGTAGAAAATGTTGATTTAATTGACATCGAACTTGATGCCCACGATATATGCTTTGAATAACAGTGGCTGCACGCTTTTGTTTAAATTTCTCTGTAAGTTCTATGAAGACACGCTGCATAGACGCATGATTTTTTTGCCTTTGAATTTTCCGAATGCCTAAATACTTGAAAAAAGTTTTTTGAATTAAATTTGCAGCTATCTCTTTATATTTTACATCTGCGGTTTCGTTTAATATTTTTACGGATTCTGACTGTTCGACCCGTCGTCCTATTTCTTTTTCATCGACCATCTCAACTGAAGAATTATTTAAGACAGTCGCCTCTTCTTCAAGACAAAAGGCCTGAAGGGGAAAATCATCGCGACCACGAAGAGCCGCAGCCGGTTGTTTAAAATATGAAAAAATTGAAGCCCCCTTCTTCTCGGTGGGGCAAAAAATTAGAGGATACAAAAAATGAGGAGATACGAATTGAAAAAACTTTAAATATGAATTAAAAAAACATGGCATTACAAAAACCTAAGTTCATCTCCAAACATATTATAACAAACAAACAAAAAACATTAAAACAACAAAATAATCTCTACACACTTTTAAATTTTAATTGCACAAAAAAAGCAAAAAGAATCGACCTAACAAAAAATTTACTTGGTCTATCAGCCAATTAAATCAGAGCAATTTTTCAATAGAAAAAAGGTTCATCCGGCTAATTGGTACCTCTGCTCATGAAGGTGGTAAAGTCGGAGCTTGAAGTACTCCATGTCCCTGTAGCCATATGCCTGCCTTTTCAGAGTTTTAATTTTATTGTTGATACCCTCTGCCTTTCCGTTGCTGATTCTATGAGCAAAGTAGCTCAATAATCCCTCTGCCTTAAGCCACAATGACTTGGCTACTTTGGCCAGTGGCTTTATTCCAGTCATCAATGCATCAAAACACCATTTTTTGAGAAATGTCTCTCCCGCTTGTCTATCTTCCTGCTCCCAAAATCCTCGTAACTGCTC